>JAOZVK010000118.1 GCA_029938185.1 Bacteroidales bacterium
GTTCAAATTAAACAAAAAACAAATAGAAAAAAAATTAGAAAATACAACAGAAAAACTACTTAAAGTAAGTAAAGAAAAAGACAAACTGATAATTGAATTAGCAAAAACATTGAAAGAAAATAATGTTCCCATTGATATAATCATAGAAAAAACACAATTATCAAAAGAAAAGATAGATAAGCTATAAACTTGTTTTTTCTATAAATTAAGGAATATTACGTACACATTTATCTTAGCTATTTAATTTACTGATAATCAATAATAGTAAAATTGTTTATGCGTAAGCAAGATAAAAAAGTCCGAAGAGTCAAATTTTACTAAAGCACCTGAACTCACAAAATTTGAAAAATTGTAAAAACCAATCGCAAGTATACAGAAATAATTATTTTTCAATAAGCACATATTCACGATAATAAAAAAATTATATTAACTTATGATTGTATGTAAAAATTAAAAAATGATATTTTTTGTGAGTTCTGATTCTACATTCAATATTCTACATTTATTTTTTTAGTTTATGAGTAACTTTTAAAACTTTGCGAAACTTTGCGGTTAAAAAGCGGCTAACTTAAAACTGGTAGCCAAACGCAAGTAACTCTCTTTATCCTATCGCTTGTTCCTATTTTGCAAAGATACTGTAAATTCCTCTGTTTTCTCTACAACTTATATACCTATATGTAGGTATTTTTCATATAAATAAGTGGAATATGATTTTGTTAAATCATTAATATTTAGCATTCTACGTTCATGTTTTTTCAATATACCTAAAGTTAGGTATTGATTTTATTTTTATATATCCTTTTCTTTGTCATGTAAATTAATCAAAAAAACAGATTTTAATGTCTATACATTTAAACTTTTAAATCAATGAAATTACTCGGAACAACAAAAGACCTACAAGGCAATCGCTATCATTTTGCAGGAAGTTTTCAATTTATCAACGAGGATTGGATGAAAAATAAAAATAAAAATGAAAATGAAACCGAAAAAAAAGAAAAAATTAATAACAGTAATAACAATCAAAAAATACAAAAACGTATGAAAAAAGTAGTATTTATTCTTATGGCATTTTTGTTTTCATCAGTGTTTATATCGTGTAATAATTCAGGTGAGCAAAGCTCTGCTGGACAAAAGGATAGTATTTTCGACAAAGAAAAAATCGGAGTGTTAATAGTAAATCACGGCTCACATTCTAAACAATGGCGTGAAATGTTGCTTGATGTAGAAACACAAGTAAAACCTGAAATTCTAAAAAATAAGCGAATTTCAGATGTTAAAACTGCATATATGGAATACACAAGACCAAGTATCGCAGACCAATTGAAAGTTTTTGATAGTGAAAATTATAGCGAAATTATTATTGTTCAGATGTTTTTAACCATAAGTTCACATACTGCAGATGATATTCAAAATATTGTAGGAATAACAGCAAATCCAGACGTGTTGGCTACTTTAAAAGAAGAAAAAATTGAAGTTTATAAACCCAAAGCACGTGTTACAATAACACCGCTTCTTGATTTTCCTGGCTATCTGAAAAAAAATATAGCAAGACGCTACAAAGAAATCAGCAAGGATAAAGGAAACGAGGGAGTTGTTCTAGTCGCTTATGGCTCTACTCCATACAATCAGCAATGGGAAGAACTTATACAGGATATTGGTAAGTATCTAAAACTCAATGCCGAAGTTGAAAATGTATCTTATGCGTGGTGTGGGCATGTTGTAAAATTTGCAACAGAACCTACAACAAACGCAATAAATCAAATTTTGGAAATGGAACAAAATGCAGTAGTAATTCCTATTCTTGTTGCAGTTGATGAAAAATTTCAAGGTGAAATAATTTTAAATGGAATTCAAGCTGTTGAAAATCACACAGAAAAAGTTATTTACAGACAAGATGCTATTCTACCAGATAAAAATATTAATAAATGGATTGTTGATATTGTAGATAAAACAGTTAAATAATTATGGATTTTGATTATTTGATTATTTGATTATTTGATTATTTGGTTATTTGATTATTTGATTATTTGATTATTTGGTTATTTGATTATTTGATTATTTGATTATTTGATTATTTGATTATTAGATTATAATTTCAAAATAGATAATGACAGATAAAACAACTCGTAATTCTAAATTCGTAATTCGTAGTTCAATAAAATTGATTGTCAGCTTTTTGATACTTGTTTTAATTGGTGTAATTTATTTTTTGCCCGAACAAATAATTTCAAGTTCGAGAAATAGTGCTTTTGATGAAAACTTTGGTTTTAATATGATTGGAGAAGATACAACTCTAAAAAATGACTACGGAACTATTGATTTTGAGGATACGCAAAAACACGGTTACGGATATATTAAAAATAGGAAAAGTAAAAATCACAGTTTTGGCTTAATTGAATTTGACAATAAAACAAAGGACAGCGTATTTATTAAAAGAGTTAAAATAAAATTTCCTGACAGTGAAATAAAAGTGTATAAAACTTCTGGAATTTCTTATGCTGTTGTTGATGGTAAACAAATTTATATTGAGAATTTCGGAATTTCGGAAGTAGTTGGATTTAACGGGAATATTGATATTGCAGTTGTTATTAATACAGCCGGAGTTTTGGATAGCATGATATATTTATCATCAAAAGAAACTCCAGCATATATCAACAAAATAAATAGAGCTGACTTTTTCCATAATTTTTCCAGTTTGCAAACCGACCGCACACATACTATTGATGCTGTTTCGGGTGCAACAATCACATGTGTGGCAACTGCAAAAGCTGTAAATGAAATATTTTTATTATCCGAAAATAAGATTTTAAAAGATTATATATCAGGAATTTCAGGGAATTTTAAAGTTACAGCAGAACTAAATAAAATATGGATTTTAAATCTTGTTTTGTTAGTTCTGGTATTTGTTTTATTGAGTATTAAAAAGTTTAGAAAAAGAAAAATACTAACAGTTATTTCAATATTTACAGTAGCTTGGCTTGGCTTTTATCTTAATTCTTCTTTTACTTATTTGCTTTTTATTAAGTCATTTACTACAAGTTTATCCGTTTTTACGATAGCATATATTTTGATAGTTCTTGGTTCTACTGTTTGGCAAAAAAATACTTACTGCAAATATATTTGTCCGTTTGGAAATGCACAGAAACTGATGTATAAAATTTCGCCTTTTAAAAAAAGAAAAGCTGTTTTTAAGAACAAACATTTGAAAATTGTAAGATATATTGTAAGTATTTTTGCTGTTATCGGTTATTTATTTAGCTTTGAGATTTTATCGGAATACGAACTTTTCCCTTACTTTTTCAGTATAAATACTTCTTATTTTATGTTTGGAATTTCAGTAGTAATAATGCTGATTTCTGTACGTATTCCGAATTTATGGTGTCGGGCTTTATGTCCAACAGGTTGTGTTCTTGATACTATTTCTGATATATCAGAAAAAAAAATTATTAAATAAAAAAAGATATGAAATTTTTAAAAAAAATTATTGTAGTTACACTATTGTTATTCGCTTTTCAAATAAAAGCACTTGCACACCCTCACGTTTTTATCAAAACAGAATTAGTTATTTGTTTTGACAAGAACGGCATCAGTAAATTAAAAGTTAAATATAGTTATGATAAGATGTTTTCTGAAGAACTAAAACAATACTTCGATGTTAATAAAAATAACATTTTTGAAGCATCAGAAATTGAGAATATTAGAACAAAGGCTTTTTCTAACTTAATTAATTACAGTTATTTTATTCATATAAACAGTCGAGGAAATAAAATAAAGAATGGTAATGTATCCGATTTTACAGCTATAATTACCGATAATGGAGTATTTTATTCTTTTACCCTGAATACAAAAATACCATTGAGTAAAGCGGCAAAAGTGTATAAAATTGCAACTTACGATCATTCTTATTATTTAGATGTAACGTATAAACATAACAGCATAAAATTCGATAATACAAGCAATTACACATACACTTATAAAATAATTGAAGATAAATCGCAAGCATATTATTACAAACAAATTTATCCTGAAACAATAGTGTTATCAATAAAAAAGAAATAATTTATGAAGTATAGTATTTTATATATTCTTTTAATGCTCTCTACAATAAGCTTGTTGGGACAGAGTAATCCGATATTTTCTACCGAAGAAGTTTTTGAAGATACATTAAAGCAAACAGATTCAATATATTCAAATAAGACTAATTTAGAAAACAATGTTGTTCAAATTTCATTATTCAATCAATTTATAAAAAAGAATGCAAGTTTTCAGAAAGAAATAAAAGACAGTTTAGCCACATTGGCACAAGATTACAATAATACAGCTAATTTTAAAATAATATTTCTAATATTTTTATTTGCTTTTTTATACGGCATACTTCATTCATTAGGTCCTGGACACGGAAAAGTATTTATGTTCTCTTATATTTTAACAGAAAAACCCCAAATTTTAAAAGCCATAACACTGAGTTATTTAATAGCACTGATTCACGCTATTTCGGGTTTGATAGTTGCACTAATTTTAATTTTTGTTTTAAACGAATATTCTACATCTTTATTTTCTACATCAAATACTCAAATTATAATCTCTCGTTTTTCGTATGCAATTTTAATAATACTGGGTTTGTATATTGTCATTAAAACAATATTAAAAAAAGAACATTCTCATAACATCAATACTCAAAAAACAGATAGAATAAAACTAATTCCATTTATTACATCTATTGGCTTTGTTCCTTGTCCAGGAACAATAATAATTGTTACATTTTTAGCTTCAATAGGATTATTGTCTATTGGTATTATATCAGTAATTTTCATTGTTCTTGGTATGGGAATTACAATTTCTGTAATTGGCTTAACTTCAATCTTTTTCAAAAAATTAATCATGAAAATAACTATTAATAAACAAAAAAGTAATCAATACATATATCATTATATATCAATTTTTGGAGCTGTTTTATTAATTATTTTTGGTGTCTTGTTTTTTATAGGAACTTTTTTAAATAAATAAAATGAATTACGAATTACGAATTAGGAATTACGAATTAGTTTACACCTAATATAAAGTATCTTACAAAAGAATATAAAATAGCAGATTTACTTATAAAATACTCATTAATAGAAATAAAATTTATTAATGAAAAAATAAATAAAAATGAAATCTAAAATACTATACAGTTTATTGCTTTTGATAGCTTATTCTGCAAACGCACAAAAAACTTATATAACAGTTATCGACAGCAAGACAAAGGAAACAATACCTTATGTATCTGTTTGTTTTGAATGTAAAAATGGAGAAATAACAAAATATGGTATTACAGATATTTCAGGTAAGGCAGAAAATCAAGCTCCTGAAAATAATTGTGATATTGCAATGTCGTATATTGGTTACAAAACTTTGAGAATGAAAATAAATCCAAACGAAAATAAAACTATTGAATTAGAACCCGATTATTTTAATCTTGAACAAATTACAGTAACTGGCACACGAACAGCAAAACACTTAAAAGATGCACCAGTAATAACACAAGTGATAAATTCGCATGATATTGAAACACGGGGACTTACAACTGTTACAGATGTTTTGAAGGACGATATGCCAGGTATTGATTTTCAGCAACACGGATACGGAATTGATATTAAAATGCAAGGACTTGATGCAAATTATATTCTTTTTTTGATAGACGGAGAACGAATTGCTGGCGAATCGGGCGGGAATATTGATTATTCACGCCTGAATACGGCAAACATAGAGCGTATTGAAATTGTAAAAGGTGCAGCTTCGGCACTTTACGGCTCGCAAGCAATGGGAGGAGTTATAAATATTATTACAAAAAAAACTCGTAAAAAACTTGAAATAAGTGTCGGTTCGCAGTTCAAACAATTCAACAATATTGACTTCCCCGATTTGCAAACAAATGCCGATAATTTTGTATTTAAACAAAACATCGACCGTCCGAATTTGAACAATACAATTTCTGTGGGTCTGAATTTTAATAAAATAAGTTCCCGAACCGATTTTGTCATCAAAAGTTCAGACGCTTACCAACTTTTTGATACAGACAGCACCATAAAAGAATATTCAAATATTGATACCACAATATATGAGAAACTAAATCTAAACCCAACAGGAGTAGATGGTTCCGAAGATTATTCTATAACTCAAAAATTAGATTTTAAATTTAATGATAAATTTTCGATAACTCTAAAAGGCTCTTATTATAATCATAATCAGTATGATTTTATCAAAGATAATAAATATCAGAAATTTATTGATTTAACTTATGGCGGAAATATTACATACAATTTCAACTCAAATACTTCACTTATTGGTTCTTATAATTCAGATACTTATGATAAATATAATCAGTCAGAAATAACAAATAGCGGAAATAAAATTTATTCGCACCGATTTATAAATCCACGTTTAATATTCTCAGGAACTTACGGAAAACACACAGTAACAAACGGTTTGGAATTTATACACGAAACTTTATTAACCGATAAATTTACTTATGATAAAATTGAACAAAAAACAACACAAACTTATATAGCTTTTATTCAAGATGATATAAAATTTTCACAAAAATTAAACTTCATAGTCGGTGCAAGAGGTGATTATCATTCAGCTTTTGGCTTTCATGCTTCGCCCAAAGTTTCGGCAATGTATAAAATTAAGCCTATTACAATTCGGGCAAATTATGCAAACGGTTTCAGAGCTCCAAATTTAAAAGAATTATACATGAACTGGGACCATCTCGGGCTGTTCACAATACAAGGAAGCGAAGATTTAAAACCTGAAAGCAACAATTATTTTTCTCTTTCGGGAGAATATACAAAAAATAAACTAAACGGTTCGCTAACAGTTTATCACAACCGGTTTAAAAATAAAATTGAGGGACAATGGACTGCCGGAGAAACTATATATCAGTATATTAATGTTAGTAAATCGAATATTTCGGGGGCGGAAATATCCTTAAAATATCGTATTTTCAAAAGCTTTAATATTTCGGGCGGATATAGTTATTTATACGATAATAATTCTGCCAGCGGTGTGCGGCTTTCAACTGTTAGTCCGCACAGTGCAAATATTCGCTTTGAATATAAACTTAGAAAAGGATTTTATAATGCAACTTTAAATTTGAGCGGTAAAATTTACGGGGCTAAAAATTTCGATGTGTCCGATGAAATTATATTCAGAGGTGAAGAAGTAAAAGCAATTTATCCAGTTTATTATTCGCCCTATTCGATGTGGAAATTTACTGTAACTCAAAATTTATTTAACGGCGCAAATTTAATTTTCGGTATTGATAATTTATTAGATTACAAAGCCAAAATTATAACTTTTAATACTTCCACAACTCCAGGCAGACGATTTTTTATTAGTTTGAATATTAATTTTGATAAATTGTATACAAGTTTAATTAGGAATTAGGAATTACGAATTTTTTTAAATTAAATAAATAATCAATGAAAACGAATAATGTTGTTAGGGATAAAAGTTATGATTTTGCAATGCGTATTGTTAAGTTATACAAGTATTTGTGTGAAGAAAAAAAGGAATATACCTTATCTAAGCAATTACTAAGGTGCGGAACTTCTATCGGAGCAAATATTGAAGAAGCAATTGGAGGACAAAGTAATAATGATTTTTTTGCAAAACTGACAATAGCATACAAAGAAGCAAGAGAAACTCATTATTGGATAAGATTATTATCTGACACAGATTATTTAAACAACGAGCAAGCAATAAGTATGTTAAACGATGTTGATGAATTATTAAAAATAATAGGAAGCATTAAAAAAACAATGAAACTTAAACTTTAGAATTAGGGATTAATTCTTAATTAAATATTTTTTTTTATGAGAAATTTTAGATTTATTACAGTAGCACTTTTGGGTGTAGTGATGGCTTTTACAGCGTGCAAAAAAGACCCTGTTGAAGTAAGTGATGTAAAAGCAAGAGAAGTAAAACTCAGTGGCAAAACCGATTACGGAAACGATTGGATTTATTATTCTTTTGTTGAAGAGAAAGAAGTAAGCGGACTTGATGAGACAAGTTCAAAAACTTCCGACAGTTGGGATATTGCTTTTAATCGCTACAATGTGCGAACAAATAGCGGAGATTCTGGTAGCGGACAAGGCGGTGCTTACGATGCAGGCAAGGTAGATTGGACTTCAATAATTGAAGCAAACGAAAACGGATATACAGCTGATGGTACACTTCAGATTGTAAAATCGTTTACCGGACAAGGAGTTACATATATGACTTCTAATGGAAATGATATTTTTAAAGACTGTATTAAATTAGAATATGGTGCACAAGGTCCAGTTTATATTCCAAACGACCATGTTTATGTAATGAAAACAGCCAAAGGCAAATATGCAAAAGTATGGATTACTGGTTTTTACAACGATGCCGGCGATAGCGGATATATTTCGTTCAAATATTCTTATCAAAACGGAGACGGACGTAAATTTTAATTACGAATTTTTTAATTACGAATTTAGAATTTAGAATTACGAATTACGAATTAATAATTATACTATTATGCTGTAATACTTTTTAACAAAATATTTTATAAATAATCAAACTTTAAGATGTAAACCAATTCATAATTCGTAATTATTAAAACTATGATTAATTTTTTCAAAAAATACCACAAGTGGCTCGGAATAATTCTGACACTTTTTATATTGATATTTTCAGTTTCGGGAATAGTTCTAAATCACAGACAATTATTTTCCAGTATTGATATAAACCGAAATTATTTGCCCCAAGAATATCGCTATAATAATTGGAATAATGCGGCAGTAAAAGGAACAGAAAAAATAAGCAATGACAGTATTTTTATTTATGGGAATATAGGTATTTGGCTTACAGACAGTCTGTTTTCTGATTTTACAAATTTCAATACAGGTTTTCCAAAAGGTATCGACAATCGAAAAATAAGTAAAGTATTTTATACAAACGAGGGTAATTTATTTGCCGGAACTTTATTTGGTTTATTTCGTTTTGATTTTGAAAAAAAACGTTGGCAAAAAATAAATATGCCTGTTAAAGAACAAAGAGTAACAGATATTGCAGAAAAATCGGATACATTATTAGTTCTCACACGCTCGGAACTTTTAAAAACAAGTGATTTTAAAAATTTCACGGTTCATATTTTGCCAACTCACAAAAATTATGACAATAAAGTAAGTTTATTTAAAACTTTGTGGGTAATTCACAGTGGCGAAATTTGGGGAATTACTGGAAAATTAATAGTTGATTTTATTGCTCTGATTTTTATTTTTTTAAGTATTACAGGACTTATATATTTTATTGCACCAAGTGTTATTAAACGAAAAAAACGGAATAATAAACAGTTTGATAAAATAAAAAATCTTAATAAATGGTCTTTAAAATGGCATAATAAAACTGGCTGGATAACTGTTGTATTTTTGATAATAACAACACTAACCGGAATGTTTTTACGTCCGCCTTTATTAATTCCTATTGCAAATAAAAAGGTGTCAAAAATTCCCTTTTCAGTTCTCTGTACTCCAAACACGTGGTACGATAAATTAAGGAGAGTTATCTATGAACCTGAAAATAACCGCTTTATCATTGCTACAAATGAAGGTATTTATTTTTCTGATGATGATTTTGTAACTAACTTACAAGATTTTGAAGTTCAGCCGCCTGTGAGTATTATGGGTGTAAATGTATTTCAAAAAATGCAAAATGGTAATATTCTTGTTGGGTCTTTTATGGGTTTATTTGAGTGGAATACAAAAAATAAAGAATTTAAGAACTATATCACTACTTCGAAATACGAATCACCAAATAAACGAGGCTCTCCTTTCAGCAATAATCTTGTAACAGGGTTTTCAAACAGTTATTCTGGTAATGAATTATATTTCGATTTTAATTCTGGTGCTGTCTGTATAGCTGGTAATTCAATTCCTAAAATGTCCGAAACTATCAAAAATCAACAAATGTCATTATGGAATTTGGCTCTTGAAGTTCACACGGCGAGAATGTATAAACTTATCTTTGGAAATTTGTATATTTTATTAATTCCGTTGTTTGGTTTGTCTGTTTTATTTATTCTTATTTCTGGCTTTATTGTTTGGTTCAAAAGATATAAAAAATGATTTTTATTGTACTGGTTTGTTACATTTTGCCTGTTTAAAACTGTCGGTGTGGCATTTAATGCCACGCCGACAGTAGGCAGTTATGTTATTGATTTTCATTGCAATTTTTTAAATATAACAACATACAACGAATATAAGTAAAAATATGTGACATGTTTCAAACCACAACAAAAAATGATTTTTATTTAAAATAAAAACAAAAAAAGGCTCTTTGAGCCAATTCACAATTTATAATTAGCCAATTTGCACGCAGGTATTTAAAGTATACAAACACTATCAAACCACAACAACCTTGTGTACTTATTTAAATAATTTAACGTTACTTTCTTCATCAACTTTTATTGATTTTGAAAAAATAGAAGCCTTTGCTTTTATTTTACCATTTATTTTTATTTTAATTTTTCTTTTTGATAAAGAGGACATTAATGCAAACAATCCTGTCATAAAATTGCTTACTTCAATATCAACTTTCAATTTATGTACTTGATTTGATTTTTTTGGTATAACAAAGCTATATACCTTTTTTATTTTTCCTAGTTCGAAATCATTTAAAAATATTTTTAAATCTGCTTTTTTTATCTTAATTTTATAAAAATTAGGATTTTTTATTGGAACCGCTATTTCAAGACTTACACCTTGTTGAGATATTTTATTAATTTTAACCCCCTCTATCTTACCAACTGTTATATTTTTATAACAAGAAGCATTAATTACAGAAATAAATATTAAAATTATTATTACATAAAAATTCTTTAGTTTCATATGTTTTAAATTTAAGGTCTTTGACCTGTTTTATGTTGTTTATACGTTTTTTATAAACTATTGTTATAGATTGTTTGAAAATAAATGTCGAAAAACTGGTTCTTAAAGTTTACTTACGCACAAATTTGTTTTTCCTATTTAATCAACTTATAATCAGGTGTTGTAAAAATATTTATGCGTAAGTAACGTAAAAAGGCTCAATGAGCCAAATTTTTAGGAGAGTCCTAAATCAATATGATTAACTTCCAAAATTTTATCACAAAATAATTGAGCTCTTTTTTTAAATAATTTAGTTGACTCTGTTGTATAGAACTTTATTATACTTTGTTTTGTACAATTTGTATCTATTTCGTGATGACGTTTTAAATAATCGACCAAGCTGTTTGCTACAATTCGTCCCTGAGAAATAATACTTATATTATCTGGGCAATATTTTTTTATTTTATTTATTAATAGTGGATAGTGAGTACATCCGAGAATTATTGTGTCAATTGATTTATTGTTTTTTAGTAAATTATTAATATTTTTTTCTACAAAATAGTCAGCTCCATCATTATTATGTTCGTTGTTTTCGACCAAAGGTACCCACATTGGACATGCTTCTTGATAGACTGTGATTTCAGGAAAAAGTTTTTTTATTTCTAAATAATATGAATTAGACCTAACAGTACCACTTGTTCCTAAAACACCAATATTTTTTGTTTTGGTGTAGTAATCAATGGCTTCGACACTTGGACGAATAACACCCAAAACTCTTTTATTTGGAGCAATTTTGGGTAAATCTTTTTGCTGAATACTACGTAGAGCTTTTGCAGATGCTGTGTTACAGGCTAATATTACTAAATGACAACCCAGTTCAAATAGTTTTTTTACAGACTCAAGCGTATAATTATAAACAGTACTAAATGAGCGAGTACCATATGGTGCTCGTGCATTATCGCCAAGATAAATAAAATCATAACTGGGAAGCAACTTGGTTATTTCTTGTAAAACTGTAAGACCACCATAGCCTGAATCAAAAACACCAATTGGTTTGAAAGTTTTAGTATTCATTTCTTTACCATGTTCGTTAATTTGGTTATCAACAAGTTACGCCTATAACCAAAACACTTTATCGTGCCACGATTATCGTGGCACGATATTGCAAATGTCTCATCTTAGGTAGAAGCTGGTCTTATAAAAATACGAGCAAAAATAGCTTATTCAAGTTTTTTATTAG
>JAOZVK010000119.1 GCA_029938185.1 Bacteroidales bacterium
GATAAAGATTTTCAAAATTTAAAACAAATTATCAAAGATTTAAATAAACAAATTGGAGGAATAGGAAACAGTAACGGAGCATTTGCCGAAGAGTTTTTCTATCATGGATTTGATGCAACAATGCAAGTAAATGGTATAAAATATGATTATATAGTTCGTAATCAAAATAAAAAAATAAGAGGTATAAAAGGAGAGTATGATATTGTATTAACAAACAAAAATAAAATACTTGTTGTTGAAGTCAAATATAAACTTAATAGAGACCAAGTAATAGCTTTTTACGAAAAAAAATTACCGAAGTTTAAAACATTATTTTCTGAATTTAAAGAATTTACTATCTATGGAGCAGTAGCATCATTAAGTTTTGCAAAAAACTCACAAAAAACAGCCGAAGAGTGTGGTCTTTTGGTATTTACACAATCTGGTGATAATATTAAAAAAATTAGCCCAAATAATTTGACTCTTTCTATATTTTGATATCTACTATCTAATTTAGGAAATGACGAATTATAAATTACGAATTGGTTTACACCTAAATATAAGTATCTTACAAAAAACAAATCAGAAAGTTGTTTTTTAACGATTCCTTAATGAATATTCTTTGTGTGCATCCACATAAAGTTAGCAAAATCGCAAAGCGATGACCTAAGAACTTAAAAATTTAGTGTTTTCTAAAAAAAAATTCTTTCCATTTATTTGTTATAACATTCATATTATAACTATATTACAAATAAAAAGGAGAAACAAATTTTTAGTTTTTAACTTTTAATTGTTGTTTCGCTAAATTAAGTTATAAGTATTATTACAAAAGTTTTTCGACATTTATTTTCGTAAAATTAACTATATGGCAATGCTTTATAAAAATGCGTAAGCCACATTAAATAGGTTGAAGACCTTAATATTGTATTTTAAATTTCCCAATCCCAAGGTTGCATCTGATAGGTGTTTTCACTTGACAATTAAGTAGTTATTTTTTCAATATAACAAATACAGGTAGATGGTCGCTTATTCCTCCATAATAATTTCTACCTCCGTAGGTTCTACTTGGTGTGTAGCTTCCTATTTTGGGATTATCATATAATATCCATCTTTCCGAAAAAATCTGACCCCCATCAATTGAAACATTATAACCTTTCTTGCTATGTAATAGTGTTTTACTTACAATAATATTATCAAGCATATTCCATTTTCCTTTATAACTATATGTACCTAATGAATTTAAATGTTTGTCGTACATTAAATTATATAATTCATCGAAATTAGTGTTTTTATGATTGTTGCTTGCATTTAGTATTTTATTTATACTTTTATCGCATGGTTCATCATTAAAATCACCTAAGATAACAATTTTTGCTTTTTTGTTCTTTTTTAATATTTTATCTATTCTTGATTTTAATACCTTAGCTGAATAAATTCTTTTGGCTTCACTTTTAGCCTTACCTCCACGCCGAGAACTCCAATGGTTTACAAAAATATGAAATATTTCTTTATTTGTCATACCTTTAACATATAATATATCACGAGTTTTAATTTTTTTATCAAAATCAAATTCTATTTTCAGAATTTCATGTTTTATATATTTAAACTCGTCTTTTCGGTATAACAAACCAACATCAATTCCTCTAAAGTCTGGACTTTCCTGATGTACAATTCCATAATTAGCATTTTTAAGTGGCGTTTGTTTTATTAAATCCATCAAATTGGTTTTATTCTCAATTTCGCATAAACCAATAATTTCGGGAAGTTCGTTTTTGTTTATTGAAGCTAAGACTTTAGATATATCATTCAGCTTTTTATAATAACGTTTTGAGTTCCATTTTTTTTTACCATTAGGTAAAAATTCTTTATCATTTGTTGTAGGATTGTTTATTGTGTCAAACAAATTTTCGACATTATAAAATACAATTGTAAAACAATTCTTAGCATTATAGTTTTTGTTTTGTGAAAACATATAACTACTACTAAATATAAATAAAAATAAAAAAAGATTTTTCATACATATAAATAATTAACAATGAATAATTAATGATTTTGCTTACGCTTGATAAACAGTATAATATAAAAAACAAAAGTGTCGTTTTTTTTATATCGACCAATTAAATGAAAAATTAGCACAATATATAAATTTTTTTGATATTTATTTAATCCATAAGCAACATCAAATTGGTAGAAAACCTTAATTTAAAGGCTTTCCGTTTTTATACATTACAACTGTTGTGTTTATTAGGGAATGTTTTTTTCTAAACTTTAAAGCTTCCTGAGCTGTTCCAAAATCGCCAAGTGTATATTTAAAAAAACCTTTAGACCTACACATTAATACATATTTACTTGACGTATTTATGTTATTTAATTTTTGTGCAGATGCTTTTTTTCTTGATGATAGTATTTGAAGCCTATAAACAGTTGCTGAAGTTTTAGTTTTATATTTTATACTTTTCGTTTTTTTACTTGGAGGGTCAATTGGTTCTGCAACTTCAGTAATGTCTTTAACTTTTACTCCATCTTTATATGCTACAACAAAGGCTCCTTTTACTCCAATTGAATTTCTATAATCGTAAGCTTTTCTATATGTCGAAAAAGCTCTTCCAATTGAATATTTATACCATCCGTCTTCTAATTCATTATTTAGAATTTCGCCACCATTATAAATAGAATGTAATTTTTCAATTGAAAGTGGTACTCGAGATGCTGCAATTTGCACTTTAAAAATGACTATTGTTTGGTGGTTTTTAACTTTCTTAATTTCAATATATCTATTATCAGTATTAGTATTTTCGGTATTAGTGTTTTCGGTATTAGTATTTTCGGTATTAGTATTTTCGGTATTAGTGTTTTCGGTATTAGTATTTTCAGTATTAGTGTTTTCGGTATTAGTATTTTCAGTATTAGTGTTTTCAGTATTAGTATTTTCGGTATTAGTGTTTTCAGTATTAGTATTTTCTGTATTTGCATTGTTATTGACTTTAGTGTTATCAACAACTTTTTCTTCTTTTCTCACTTCCAAATCTAGTAATTTTGCTATTACTTCTTCTTGAATTTTAATTGCATCTTCTTGTAATTTAATTGCTTTTTCTAAAATTTCAAAAGCTTTAAAAACATTACTTGTATTAATTGATTTTTTAACAAGCGATTTTGCTTTTTTGAAATTACTCTTAACAATATCATTTTTTTCATTAATATTATCTTCTACTTTTTCATCGGCAAATTTTGAAGATCTTTGAATTACTTTTTTATAAACAAGATAAACCGATTTGTTTGCTTTATCATATTTTTCGTAAGCTTTAATCATTTTTTTAACAGCCTTTTTTTCAGACTTAGCAGCATTCTTTGTAAGTTTTTTTGATTTTTTCTTACTACTTGCTTTGTTAGCATCTGCTAAATATTTTTTCTTTTCTTTGTAATAAACATCTGCTTGTTTTTTGTATTTATATCCTTCATATCTTATTTTCTTGGATTTATCAATATTCTCTTTTTCTGATTTTTTCATGTTTTTTCTAATTTCTTTTGACAAATCAGAATTTTGTGCATTGAGTGTTAAGCTCGAGAGTAGAAAAATACATATAAACCCCCATACAAATGTTTTTATATGTTTTGTATAGAATTTATGCATTGAGTTCCAATTAATTATGCACAGTGTGTAAGTAGCTTTAGATACTTCAATGACCTTAGTTTGCAGGGAATATTTTAATAATTTCATTTTATTTAATTTTAAATTGTTTATATTTTTGTATTTTAGTTGTAAGTTATGGCTACTCGCGTAAAGTTGGACAGTGTTGTTTATCAGGTATTTCGTACAGGATAAAAATCAATCTTGTAAATCCTGTAAAATCCTGTCAAAAAATAAAATAATGTCCAATACTAAACGTGTAGCCTAAGTTATTAATATTAAATCATGCACAAATATAATTAAATAGATAGAAAACCTTTAATTGATTGTTATACTTTCAAAGGTTCAATTATTCAATGATATAATTGTACAATATCCTGATTAATAGTTTTTAATATTTTTATAAAAGTAAAATCCTTAAGCTAATTTAGTATAATAGCATGTATATTATTTTATAAAATAGGTCAAAAATATTAACTTTGTGCCTCTTCAAGTTTATTTAGGTACTAATTTGTATTTATTTATTAACAAATCAAGTAATATTTTACAATATAATAATTATATATTACCAAGTAATGTGCCAATTGTATATAAATTTATAAATAATATTTGTCTTTTTTTGATGAGATATAATAATGCAATTATGATATTAAAATGTGAAGTTATTTTTGTATACCTTCTATGTGTAAGTATCTTTACAAAAGTTTTTCTTTTTTTTATTATAGTAAGTATTTGATTTATAGTATGTATCTAATAGTATTAAATAGGTCGAAAATATTAAGATAGTTTTATGAATAATAAACCAAATTGGAAAGGACGTAGAAATTATAATGATTTTTCGTCTTATTTTAAAAGTATTTTTAAACAAAGAATCCAAAAAATATCAATAAATGCAGGTTTTACATGCCCCAATCGTGATGGCAGTAAATCGACAGGAGGTTGTGCATATTGCAACAATAATACGTTCAGCCCATTTTATTGTAATCCTAAAAAAACTATCAAACAACAAATTGATGAGGGGATTGATTTTTTTGCAGCAAAATATAAAACTCAAAAATATCTGGCATATTTTCAGGCATACTCCAATACTTATGCACCATTATCTGTATTAAAAAAATTATATAGCGAAGCATTAGAAAACCCTTCAGTTATAGGTTTGGTTATAGCAACACGCCCCGATTGTATTGACAAGCAAAAATTAAATTATATTGAGCAACTTGCAAAAAAATACTATGTAACTATTGAATATGGTATTGAGTCAAGCCTGAACGAAACTCTAAAAAAAATTAACAGGTCTCATACTTTCGAAGATACTATACATGCAATAAAGCTAAGTGCAAACAGAGGAATACATATTGGAGCACATTTAATTTTGGGTTTAGAAGGCGAAAATTATCTTGACTTTATTGAACACGCAAAACAAATTTCAAAACTACCAATAAATACTCTTAAACTTCATCAACTTCAGATAATTAAAAATACAAAACTTGAAAAAGATTACCTGAAAAATCCTGATAATTATAATTTATTTACTGCCGATAGTTACATTAATTTAGTAATAGATTTTTTGGAACATTTAAATCCCGATATTATTGTTGAACGTTTTGTTAGCGAATCTCCTTCGGATTTACTAATAGCTCCTAAATGGAATCGTGTAAAAAATTTTGAAATTGTTGAGAAAATTGATAAAAAACTAAAAGAAAAACAAACATGGCAAGGTAGATTATATGATGGCATTTATTATACTTAAAATGGTACAATTATTCAATGATACAATGGAACAATGCTTTGATTAATAATTGATAACAGTTTGTTAATGTTAAAACTATAACCGTTTAGAGTATACGTTCTATTATGGGTTACCCTCGCAATGTTGAATTGCCTTCTGTGTACAACTTTTTGATATATAATCAGCTTGAAACTGTTTGATAATTAAACTATTAAATCATTTTTATTAGTATTTAATAATTAGTTTATTCAAAAAAAAAACTATGCAATGTATTTTATTGCTTATGCCCTTTCAAAGCAAAAAACTTGAGAAATAAAAACTCAAAATACTAAGCATTTTTTTGAACTAAAGAATGCTAAATATCATATTTTTAGTATCTTTTAAGTTTGTAAAGTAGAAATAAGAAAGTCGTTAATTTTATTAATTTTTATCAAAATAAGTCTAAGATACAGATATATAGGTTTTTATATTAAGAAAAATTTGTTTTTTTTCAAAAGGAGAATTGCTGGGTTTAAGTAATTAACAATGAACAATGGATAATTAACAATTTTGCTTACGCTTGATAAACAGCATAATAAAAAAAACAAAAGTGTTGTTTTTATATATCGACCTACTTATGCGTGGTTTTTCTTCGTCTTGGTTTAATTTCTTTTTTTCTTCGTCTTTATCACAATCTTGCTCTTTTTTTTCTTTTGCTTGTTTTTTTAAATCTATGTATTTGTTTGTCTGCTGTTCAAATGTTAAATTATCTTCATTGTAAATTTGTCCTGCCCAAACTGCATCAGTTTTTGCAGGAGGTGGATTTTTTAGCTTGCCAGATGAGCCGCTTACTGCGAGAATAGTCTGATTTGAAACATGATTTTTCTTTACAAAGGCAAAATCTATATTGTATGCATCATTTTCGTTTTTCAGCATGTTTTACTTTCTGTTCTGGTTTTATTTTACGAACAGGTTTTTGTTGCAAATTAACACTCAAAAGGGCTACCCGTCAGAAGTTGGACAGTCTTGTTTATAAGGTATTTCGTAACAGGATAAAAATCAATCCTGTAAATCCTGTCAAAAAATAAAATAATGTCCAATACTATACGTTTAGCCCTCAAAAGGATAGTGTGGACTGTGGAGGGACTTATTACTTTTTCCCAATCGTGTTCTTTATTTATAAGATTAGCTATTGAGCATCATCCCAATTTGGGATTTTTTGTTTTTAACGCTATGACTTTATCCACAAGATACTTAGGTTTCTTATTACCAGTGTTCTTGGGAGCTTTACTTTTAAAATTTTCGAGACCAGCATAGCCGTCATCCTTGAAGCGTTGAAGCCAATCAATAATACCTGCGTTGACTCATTCTTCATTTTATTGAAGCTGCTTTAACTGTTAAATTATCTTTATTTACCAATCTAAAAAGTTCTTTTCGTTGCGAAGTTGTAGTTGAACGAAAATATACGTGTTTTTCTCTTAAGTAGTTTTCATATTTTTTTTTGTGAAGATAATAATTTAGAGTAACTTTAACAAAATTTCATTCAAAAACTTTCAAACCACAACAAAAAACTAAAATGAGACAAAAAATATTAACAATAATAGCTTTATTTTTGATAATTGTAATGACAATATTATCATGCAAAAAAGCAAATGAAGACGAGAAGCAAGTTGTAGTAACTAATAAGGACAATATTGATGGTAGAAAAATAAGATATATTGTATTGGTTATTTCAGGAAGTAACTCATCATTAAAATCAGGAAACCACGCAGATAGCGCAATTGTAAGTGTTTCCATGAATGATAGTATATATAGTAAATCTACTGATACAAGTGGTATTGCCAGTTTCGACTTTTTAAATTCTGGTAATGCAGCAGTTTCTGTTAGGCACAAAGACCACACTACTGTAAGCTACATTGTAGATTTAACAATGCAGGATAAAGATAAATATGATTCAAACAATATAAGAACCGCATCTACAATGGTTGCATTATTTCCAATTAACGGAAGCCAAATTGCCACAATAAAAGGTATGACTTTTGCAGACTTAAATCTTACCATTGCCGGAAATGAAGTTGCACCAGGTGGTTTAAATATTCATACAGTTATTGAATCTAGCCAACTATTAAATTATGTAAATCATAGTTCGGCAGGAAAAATAACACAAATTGCATATTCAAATTCAACAAATAATACTCAGACAGATGCAAATGGTAATTATTCGATAAATGTTCCTGCAAGTGGTAGAGGGCTTAAAATTATTGTTTATTCAGACGATTTTGCATATAATCAAACAATTGCAGTAAATAGCACTCAAAGAAAAATCTATAAATTTGAACGTGATACATTGTTAGTTTTTTCATCTGGTGTAAATTTTCAAGATATTGATTATAAGTAGGTCTTCGACCTATTTAATGTGGCTTACACTTTTTTAGGCTACACATTTAGTATTAAATATTATTTAATTTTTGACAGGATTTATAGGATTGACATGTTTATAATGTCCTGTTAATCATATAAATACTGTCAATTTATGAATTGTTTCAGTATCACATAGTGCTTAATAAAAATATAAATGAAATTTAGATTTAGATTTAATATACAAGTTAAAATGTTGGTTTTTATACTATCAACAACAATTATAATTTTTACACTTGGTATTGGATATATTAGCCTACGATTTAAAAGAAATGCATTAGAAGATGCCAAAAAAGTTGCCGATTCATTTGCAAGAGAATATGCTAATCTAATTAAATCCTATATGGATGAGGATTTTGCTATAGCAAGAACTATGACAAATTCTTTTGTAAAAATAGATAATATTGACAAAAGTATAAACGATGAATTTCATCTAAAGATATTATACAATATTACGTTAAGTAAAAAAGAGTATTTTGCAAGTTTCTTACAATGGGAATACAAATTAATTGACACTACATACAAAAAAAATCATGGAAGGTTAAGAAAAATATTTGTTCGTAAAAATTTCAAAAGCGATAGCCTTACATACATGGAAGGAGTTGTTGATACTGTAGATTATAATCCAGAAAATCCTTATTATTTATCCCGAAAAAACAGAAAAGAATATATAATCAACCCATATTTTTTTTCGTATGACAACGCACAGGAAATGCCATCAAACATTCCGTTAAAAAATAACTCCGTATTAGAAACAACCATTATTATTCCAATTATTAAAAATGATAAATTTTTAGGCATAGCCGGATTTGATGTACCTTTATATGAATTTCAGCAAATAATAAAAATAATAAAACCTTTTAAAAATAGTGATGCTTATATTATAGCCAATAATGGAAGTTTTGTAGCTCATCCATCATTGAAAAATTTAGGTAAATCGGTATCAGAGATATATCCTATTGCTAATGAAAAACATGAGCTTATTAAAAGAATAAAAAATGGTAAAACATTTTCATTTACAACTAACAAAAACTCTATTACAAACAAAAATCAAGATATGTATTTTACGTTTGCACCTATAAAAATGGGAAATACTGACATGTCATGGACAATAGGTATTGTTGTGCCAATTAAAGTAATTATGGAAGACGCAAACAAACATTTCTATATATCAATAGTTGTTGGTTTTGTTGGGTTAATAGTTTTAACAATAATAATTTGGCTTATATCAAAAAGCATATCATATCCAATAATTAAAACTACTTCGGTCTTCAAAAGTTTGGCACAAGGTAATATCAACAATGATATGAAATTAATTGCAAAAACAAATGATGAACTTGGAGATATGACAATATCAGCAAATAAGTTGATTTCTGGACTAAATAGCATATCAAAATTTGCAAATAAAATTGGTGAAGGAGATTTAAACGCAGATTACAAATTGCTTAGTGAGCAAGACTCTTTAGGAAAATCGTTGATTGATATGAGAGAAAAGCTAAAGAACTCAAAAAAAACTATTGAACTCAAAAATATCGAACTCGAAAAGCTTTCTTTGGTAGCTCGCAAAATTGATAATTCTGTAGTAATAATGGATAAACAAGGAAACTTTGAATGGGCAAACATGGCTTTTACAATTATTTCGGGTTATGAATTTGAAGAATTTAGAGATAAATTTGGTTCTAATTTAATTGATGCCAGCTTTAATCCAAATATTAACGAAGTAATAGAAAAATGTATTAATGGAAAAAAAGCAGTTGATTATATTACTCTAACTGAAACTAAAAATGAGGATAAAATTTGGGTACAATCAACTCTTTCACCAATTTTAAGTGATAACAAAGATGTTCTAAAATTAGTCGTTATAGATTCAGATATCTCTGAAATTAAAAGAACAGAGCAAAAAGTAAAAGACAGTATTTATTATGCAAGACAAATACAAGAAGCTGTTCTTCCTTCAAAAAATTATATAAAAAAACACTTTGCTGATAGTTTTATATTATACAAGCCTAAAGATGTTGTTAGTGGTGATTTTTTTTGGGCACGAAAAGTAAACAATAAAGATAATAAAGGTAATATAATTAATGAGATACTGCTAATAGCTGTAGCCGATTGCACAGGGCATGGTGTACCAGGTGCTTTTATGAGTATGTTAGGGATATCACTACTTAATCAGATAGTTAATAGATATATATACGAACACAAAACAAATAATATTGTAGCCAGTGATATTTTAGACCAGTTGAGGTTTTTAATAAAAAAATCATTAAAGCAAAGAGGTAAAAGAAAAGAGGCTAAAGAAGGAATTGATATGACTCTGCTTGTTATTAATTTAAAAACACATGAAGCTCAATTTTCAGGTGCATATAACACACTTTATTGGTTTAAAAATGAATATAATAATATTAATTTTAAAGAAATAAAAGGTGATAAAATGCCAATTGGTATATTTTTGAATGAAAAAAAACATTTTTCAAATTATAAATTTCAATTAAATAAAAACGATACCTTATATATGTTTTCAGATGGATATGCAGACCAATTTGGAGGGAAAAAAGGTAGAAAATATCTTACTCACAGATTTAGAAGTATGATAGAAAATATATACAAACACTCAATGGAAGTACAGGAAAATATTTTGGAAACAGAACTTAAAAAGTGGAAAGGTGAAAACGAACAGATTGATGATATACTAATCATGGGTATAAAAATATAACAAGTTTAGCTACAAACAAAATTGCTAAATTATTACATTAAATAAGTCTGATAGTCTACAGTCTACTGTATTAAGACATAAATTGATTAAGTTTATAAATGTAATAATTTGACATAATTTACTTGATTAACAGGATTTTAAACATGTAAACCCTGTTAATTTTGTCTAAGTAATACTTAAAGAAACTTATGACTTGTTTCGCTACAACCATCAAGACAGCCAACTGTAGACTAAGTAGTTTTACAAAATTATAGTTTAACATTAACAAACTGTTATCAATTATTAATCAAAGTATTGTACCATTGGATCATTGAATAATTGTACCATTTAAAGTATAGCTAAATTTTTTTTACACAGTTTCACAACATAATAATATAAACAACATTAAAAAAAAGACCTTAATTATAGTGCATAAGCAATATTAAACAGGTCGAAGACCTAAGTATGAAAAATAAAATATTTATAATAATCTCAATTGCATTATTTACACTGTATTGCAATAAAACGGATAATGAAAATCAAATTATTGATAAAAATAATTTTATTTCTTTATTGGTAGATATACATATATTTGACGCTACTCTCGTAAATAGCAACATGCACGATAGAAAACTTAAAAAGTCCGAAACATATTATGATTATATATTTCATAAACACAAAATAAGTCGTATAGATTTTGAAAAAACAGTTGAATATTATTCCAATAATATAGATGAGTACAATGAACTTTATGACAGAGTTATTAAAAAATTAAACGCTGTAAATGATAAACTTGATGGTAATAAAATGATTATTTTTCAAATGGTTAATGATTCATTAAAGAAACATTTTATAAAAAAATAGGACGCTTTGAGCCTTTTTTACATTGCTTACGCAAAAATAATTATATTTCATGCGTAAGCATTAATTAGTTAGAAGACCTTAAATTTGGACTATTTTTCTTTCATTTTTTGTTTTTGTAACTCTTCTTCAGTTACTTTGTCTTCGGCTTTATCTAATTCTTGACCATCTTTATTTGTTGCCTTTTTAAATTCTTTCATACCTAGCCCAATACCTTTCATTAGTTCAGGTATTTTTCTACCTCCAAAAAGTATTAAAACTAAAACAACAACCAATATAATTTGCCAAGGACCTATCATTCCTAAAAGTATAAAATTCATAATTCAAACTTTTTTAATTAATTAAACTATATTTATAAACTAAGGTCTTCGACCTATTTAATGTGGCTTACGCATTCTATTAATATTCTAATAACATGCAATTTAACAAAAAATAAATGTCGAAAAACTTTTGTAAGACTACTTATATTTTAAAAGTCAATATATCACATCGCAGCAAAGTTACATACAAAATTTCAAAGTTTGTACTTTTGTAATTTACAATATATGGTTTTTAGTCAAATATTACTCTATGATAACTGTGGATAGATGACTGAAATTTAAAAAGTTATATAGATATAACTAAAAACTTTTTTTTAATATAGTTTCACAACATATATTAATATAACTTTTTATTTTACCAAATTTGCGAATTATTTCGACCTGTGCAATCAAAAATATACCTCTCTACATGACATTTTTTTAATTATACTCTAAACGGTTATAGTTTTAACATTAACAAACTGTTATCAATTATTAA
>JAOZVK010000120.1 GCA_029938185.1 Bacteroidales bacterium
ATTAGCATGATACAAATTTATTGATTATTAACACCCCAGTCGAAGACCTTAGATATAATTCATGAGTGTTTATCTACTGGGAATATTACCAACTGATTTCAGGTTTAGGCATATAATATATTTTACATTTTTTCTTTGTTTCGTAGTCTTTATAGTCCATAATCTTTACTTTGAACTTATTATAGCCTTTTTTTAGTTTTACTTCAAACAATAGTGGAATATTACAACTATCAATTACTGGAGTATTTCCATTAATGGCATTATCTATTACAAGAGAATCGTTATAATAAAGCTGTACGTTTTTTAATATTCCTTTTGTTATAATACACACATTTAGAGTGTAGAACTGAACATTACTTGTTGAGATTGAGTCTTGACTAAATGTAATAGTGGCTTGGTCATCGTTTTTAAATTTAAGCATTGCAAAATCCCAACCTCTGCCTTGCGAATATGTTGAGCCTCCAATGATAATTCCATTATCTTTTGTTTCGCACAAAGAGTTTGCATGGTCAAGACTTTTTCTGTTAAAAACTTTTTCGTAAACTATATTTCCTAATCTATCAAACTTTACCAAACCAAAATCGGAGCCCATAGCTCTACCCGATTTTGTAAAACCCGAAACTGAAACACCTCTGTCGTATGTTTGAATAATGCCAGTTGCTTCGTCCCAACGTCCCCAGTTTATTATTTTTTTCCATAAAACTTCACCATCTTCATTAATTTTTAATACAACTATATCATAATCTATCACAGAAAATGTTCGGGTATAGCCAGTAATTGCAAAATGCTTATCGTCAGTAACGGTAACAGAAGTTGCTACATCCCATTTATTAGTATTATATGTTTTTTCCCACAAATACTCCCCTTTGTTATCAAGTTTTAAAACCCAAAACGACTTATGTGCATTACCTTTTGACATAGAATAACCAACAACCACGAACTCTTCATCTTCGTTTTGAGCAATTGATAATCCTTCATCAACTTTTTTACCGCCAAACGATTGCTCCCATTCAAAATTACCCACCGAATCAAGTTTTATTACCCACAAGTCTTGCTGATAGTCTTCGTTAGTTGTTGTATATCCAGTTATTGCAAACCCATTGTCTTTTGTATGTATAATACAATTGCCCGATTCGTCTCCATCGCCTCCATAATTTGCGTCCCAAACTTTTTCGCCATTTTTATCAAGCTTCAATACCCATAAATCGCTTTGCAAACCATCTTCTTTGAATGAATAACCAACAGCAACCAAAGAGCTATCATTTAATGATATTACTGACTTTGCTGATGATACAGGTTTTGCTTTATAGGTTTTTCCCCACCATCTTTCTCCGTCTGATTTAAATTTTGCTATCCATAAATGTTTTTCATCTCTTTTGGTATATCCTGCAAGTATAATTCCTCCATCTCTTGCTTCGGTTACACTATATGCAACATCCCAACCATCGCCACCATAAGCTTTTGCCCATTCGGGACTATATTGCGATTTTACTATAAACGAAAAGTTAAATAGCAAGGCAATAAATAATGGTTTTATATATTTTTTTATTTTAAAGTTTTTCAATTTTAATATAAATAATGTAAGATTTAATATCTATGGAATCGTTAAATTATAACTTTCCGATTTGTTTTTTGTAAGATATTTATACTAGGTGTACACCAATTCGTAATTCGTAATTTATAATTCGTAATTTACTATACTGTTAGCTATATACTATTAATAAGTAACTTAGTTTAATAAAACAAGTAATGATATTGTACAATTACTTTCAAATACCACTCACACATGCCCAAAATTACATATTTTTAACTTAATAATAATATGCAATTTATATATATTTTTATTTTTTATATGATTTTATAATAATAATTGCACACAATTTGTATATGAAAACGTAAATTATACTTTGCTTTTTTAATTATTAAAATTATTTTTGCCATTGAATAATTGAACCATTTTAAAAATAAACCATTTTGAAATATAGAACAAAAATAGGATTATACATGTTTAAACATAGTTTTAAAGTAATAATTATATTACCATTCTTTTTATTTTTTAATTCTTCATACGAAGATTATAAATATAAAGAAAATAGTAACAATATAAAACACCCTTTTGTTGATAGTGATTCAAGATGGGTCGATTCTGTTTTTCGTTCATTAAGCCCCGATGAAAGAATTGCACAATTATTTATGATTCCTGTACCTTCTAATAAAGGAAAAAAATATATGGAATCAATGAGTAATTTTATAAAAAAATATAAAGTTGGTGGTATTATTTTCTTTAAAGGTGGTCCGGGTAGACAAATAATAATGACTAACCGTTTTCAGAAAATATCAAAAACACCATTATTAATATCAATTGATGGTGAATGGGGCTTATCTATGAGGCTTGATAGCACTACTAAATTTCCTCGACAGATGCTTATTGGCGCAATTCAGGACGAAGAAGTAATATATGATATGGGTGTAGAAATTGCTCGCCAATGCAAACGAATTGGTGTACATGTTAATTTTGCTCCAGTTATTGATGTTAATAACAATCCTAAAAACCCTGTAATAAACAGCCGTTCCTTCGGCGAAAGCAGGCGAAATGTTGCAAGCAAAGGTTTTGCATATATGATTGGAATGCAAGATAATAGAGTTATTGCAACAGCCAAGCATTTTCCTGGACATGGCGATACTGACACCGATTCGCACAAAACACTACCAATTATAACTCATTCAAGAAACAGATTAGATTCTATTGAAATATACCCTTTTAAGCATCTTATTGATGCCGGTTTAGGTGCTATTATGATAGCTCATTTATATATACCAGAACTTGATTCTACAAAAAATCAAGCATCAAGCCTATCAAAAAATATTGTTACGGATATTCTTAAAAAACAATTAGGTTTTAAAGGTTTAGTTTTTACTGATGCATTGGGAATGAGCGGTGTTAGTATGTATTATCCAACTGGTGTAACAGAGGTTAAAGCCCTAAAAGCAGGAGTTGATGTATTGCTAATGTCGAAAAGTGTACCAATAGCAATTGCCGAAATAAAAAAAGCTATTAAACTTGGAGAACTAAGTCAAAAAGATATTGACGAAAAATGTAAGAAAATTTTACAAGCAAAATACTGGGTTGGCTTACATAAATTTAAACCTTTAAGCTTAAAAAATTTATATAAAGAACTTAATTCACCAAATGCAAAAATGGTAAAAAGAAGAATTGTTGAATCATCAATAACACTTCTTAAAAATAAAAATAATATTTTACCTATCAAAAAGCTTGATTCAGTCAAAATTGCATCTTTATCAATTGGACGAGGCGGATATACAAGATTTCAAACAAATTTGAGTTTATATGCAAATGTTAAACATTTTGTAATAAGCCGAAATGCTGCACCATCAGCATATCAAAATATATTGAAACGAATATCGAAATATGATATTGTTATTGTTGGTGTGCATAGCTGGAGCAGGCGACCTCCAAATTTTGGAGTAACACAAGTTGCAGTAAATTTTGTTGAACAATTATCAAAAAGAACAAAAGTAATTTTAGATATTTTTGCCAATCCGTATAGTATTGAAAAATTTAATAGCGATGATTTGCATGGCTTAATAATGTCATACGAAAATATCAGACTTTCGCAAGAATTATCAGCACAATTAATATTTGGTGGTATCCCGGCAAGAGGGAAACTACCTATAAGTGCAGGAAAATTTCCTGTATATAGTGGCTTATTTGATGAAAAAATACGATTAAAATACTCAATACCAAAAGAATTAAATATTGATGAAATAAAACTTAAAACCATTGATACAATAGTTATGAATGGTATAAAAGAAAGAGCTATGCCCGGGTGTCAGATTATTGCAATGAAAGATGGAATAGTTTTTTATCATAAAGCATTTGGTCATCATACTTATAAAAAAAAGGTTCCTGTTGAATTAGACCATATATACGATTTGGCTTCGGTTACTAAAATTGCTGCAACTACCCTTAGTATAATGAAATTATCTGATGAAGGTAGCTTTGACATAAAAAAAAACTCTCGACCTATCTGCCTGATTTAAAGAATACAAATAAAAAAAATCTGATAATAAAACACATTCTTACTCACCGTGCCCGACTTAAAGCATGGATACCTTTTTATTTAAAAACATTTGATAAAAAAAATAGATATTTACTTGATACAACTATATATAGTAAAAACTATTCAAATATTAAACAACTAAAGGTTGCTGATAATATGTATATTAAAACTTCATATACTGATATTATCTTTAAACGTATTTATAAATCGAAACTAAGAAGAAGAAAAGGCTACCGATATAGCGATTTGGGTTTTTATTTATTCTATAAAGCAATCGAAAATGTTACACATATGCCTTTTGATGAATATGTTGTAAACAAATTTTACAAATCACTTGGAGCTACAACACTTAGATTTAATCCTTTAGAAGAGTTTGAAAAAGCAAAAATTGTTCCTACCGAAAACGATACAAGATATCGTAAACAATTACTACAAGGCTATGTACATGATTATGGTGCAGCAATGATGGGAGGTATTAGTGGACATGCAGGTTTGTTTTCGAATGCAAATGATTTGGCAAAACTTATGCAAATGTATTTACAATATGGTAGTTATGCTGGTAAAAGATATATTAAAAAAGAAACCATCGAATTATTTTCTTCATGCCAATATTGCTCATTACGAAATAGAAGGGGATTAGGTTTCGACCGACCTAAACGAAGAGGTGGTGGAAATCCCTCAAAATTTGCATCAAGCAAAAGTTACGGACACACTGGATTTACTGGAAATATTGTATGGATTGACCCTGAACATAATTTTGTTTATATATTTTTATCAAATAGAATTAACCCCAGTATAAGAAATCGTAAATTGCAAAAACTAAATATAAGGTCAAGAATACATAGTGTTTTTTATAGAGCAATAAAAGATAGTAAAAAACAAAAATAAAGGACTTCTATCTATTTAATGTTGGGAGGCTACCGTGTATAGACTCGGCTACTTATCAACACAGGTGTTTTAGAACAACTGATTAGTGGTAGGTGAAAAACATCTGCCAAGCAGTAAGCTATCCAACTTTACGTAGTAGCCATGTTGGAATAAGTAGGTCAATATATAAAAATTATACTTTTATTTTTATATTGTGCTGTTTTATCAGGCGTAAACAAAATTATTCATTATTCATTGTCAATTACTTATATGTCAAATAGTTATTTCGATTTTAAGCATTTTTCGATAAATCAGGATAAAACAGCAATGAAAGTAGGAACAGACGGTGTAATTCTTGGTGCATGGTTTAAATTGTTAAATTCAAAGAAAATTCTTGATATTGGTACAGGAACTGGATTATTGGCTTTGATGCTCGCACAAAATAGTTTGGCAAGTATTGTAGCAATAGAACCCGAAATAAATGCATATAAACAAGCCGTTTGTAATATTGAAAATTCGAAATGGAGTAAAAATATAACTGTTGAAAATATAACATTTCAATCATATATAAAAAGTACTCTATGTAAATTTGATTTGATTGTTTGTAATCCTCCTTACTTTGAAAAATCATTAAAATCAAAATCAAATAGTCGAAATATTGCAAGGCATAATGATTCGTTACCTTTAGATGTATTAATAAGTGGGATAAGCAAAATATTAAATAATACAGGTAGTTTTGGTATAATATATCCTTACAAGGATAGGAAAAAAGTAGAATTTATTGCATCGCAAAACAAATTGTATTGCAAAAGCAAACTAATTATAAAACATAATAGTCAAAAGGAAGCAAAAAGAATTATATTCGAGTTTACAAAAAACAAAGTAAAATATATTAAAAAAGAGTTATATATAATGGAACTTGGAAGTAATGAGTATACTAACGATTTTATTAATTTAACCAAAAAATTTTATTTAGGGTACTCCTAAAAATCAGAGTTTTTAGGAGTATCCATATTATATTTTGTATTTTTTTAAGGCTCCATTTTTCACAATATATTTTACAATATTATTTTGTGTTAAAACAAAATTAGCATCTTTATTAATAAGTATTTTATTTGATAAATTTAAGCTTTTAAAATGTTTATCCCATATATCGTGGTGTTTTTCAGGTGTTTCTATAAAATAATTTTTGCCATTAAATTCTTTGTATGCAAAATAATTAGATAAATTACCAATATCTTTTATATATGCTTTAACACTATATCTACTTGAACCTCTAATATTATGTTTTCTTCTATTTACGGCTATATCTGTCGTATATGGTTTATTATTTTTTAAAATTGATATATTTCTGATAATTAAACTAAATATTCTATCCTTACAATTTTTTGGAATTTTAAAATAGTCATTATAATCTTTTTCCATAAATGAATTATTAGTCAATGCATACAAACCAGAAAGAATTGATATAAAATTCATTTTTCTTGCTATACTTTGATTGGGGTCGTTTCTGTAAGCACCAGATTCTATTAAAATTGCATTAGTTCCCCATCTTTGCATATTATCGCCAAAAGCACGTTCGGTAAATTCATCATCATATCTGGCTACATTTTTAGGAATATAATTTTGGAGAATTTCATTAAGTTCTACAATTAATTTCATTGTATTTTCGCGTCTTCTGTCAATTGTTTTAGCAGAATTAAATGCAGGAGCAAGAAATGATATTGTAGCAATATTGTTATTCATTCCGGCTGTATAATGAATTTCTTGATTATGTAGATTAAATCCATATTCGGGTAAAATTTTGTCTCTATAGTTTTTTAGTAATCTTGTTTCGGGGCATTGCAAAGCTACTGCATCTCTATTTAAATCAATATCAATAGCATTTCTTCGCTTAAAAGAATCAACACCATCAGGATTAAGCATTGGTATAAAATGTATGCATAAATAATCTAATATTATTTTTTTGATATAACTAAGTTCGTCTTTTTCCGAAAAAAAATTTAAAATATCAAAAATAGCCTGTGTTCCAGTTGGTTCGTTTCCATGCATTTGCGACCAAATTAAAATATTAAGTCTACCTGTTCCAATTTTTATTAGATTAATACTTCTATCTTCAATTGATTTGCCTAACTCGCTTATATTATATTCGCTGTTTTCTTTGTGTTTTTCGAGTAATTCTACAATATCCTTGTGTCTAAATCGCAGTATTTTTAATTTTTTTTCTTTATATATTTTATAATTATCATATAGATATTTATGAAAAGAAATTTTTTTGTACATATATTATAAATTTTATTATAAATTTTATTATTAATTTTATTATTAATTTTATTATTAATTTTATTATTAATTTTACACGTAAATATTATTTATCCACATATTACTGTGTGCTAAAACCTTGTCTATGTTTTGTTGAAAAACTAATTGTCTTATAATGTGCAGATAAGGTCTTTAATATTTAAATACTTATCAAAGTTTGCACAAACTTAAACTTTTTATAAAAATTATTAAAATTTTTTATTTTATATTGAACCAATTAAATTACTTTTGCCAACTGGTTTATAAATTAGGGCTACACGTTTAGTATTGGACATTATTTTATTTTTTTGACAGGATTTACAGGATTTACAGGATTGATTTTTATCCTGTTACGAAATATCTGATAAATAATATTGTCCAACTTTACGTGGGTAGCCTAAATTAGGCTCTTTGAGCCTTTCTATGTTGCTTAAGCCTAAATAATAATATTATTGTTGATTGTCAGTTAATTAGAATGTGGAAATAAATTTGTGCGAAAAATAAAAAAATATGAGTAAAAAAAAATTAGAAGTAGGTGATGCTATTCCAAAATTTGAATTAAAAGATTCAAATAGTAAACTTGTATCAATTGATACTATTATAGGAAGTAAAAATATTGTTATATATTTTTATCCAAAAAACGAAACAAAAGTTTGTACAGCTCAAGCATGCTCGTTTAGAGATAATTACGAAGAATTTCAAGACTTAGAATGTGAGGTTATTGGAATTAGTTCGGATAATGAAGAAAGTCATAAAAATTTTGCGAAAAATCATAATTTACCATTTATTCTTTTGAGTGATTCTGCTAATAAAGTAAGAAAAGAATTTGGAGTACCAAAAGATATGATGGGCTTGGCACCAGGAAGATATACATATGTGGTAAATAAAGAAGGAAAAATTATTTATATTTTTAATTCTGCACTAAATGCTAAAATACATATTAAAAAATCAATTGAAGCACTAAGGTCTTCGACCTATTTATAGTTGCTTACGCATTAGCATAAAAACAATCTAATCAAAATGTTATGAATAAGTAAATGTCGAAAAACTTTTGTAACAGTACTTAAAAGGTATTTAACTTTAGCAAGATATGCTTAACTACGAAACAAACGCTATAAGATATTTGAAAAATACGATTTAATTTTTATTTTTGCTGTGCAAAAAATTACAGTAATACATATAAGGTCTTCGACCTATTTAATGGGGGCAAAGCCGAGAGTATAAAATATTCAGATTAAAATAATTAACAGATATTAAATGCGGAAAAACTTTTGTAAGAGTACTTAATACAAATTTAAAATACGTTTCCCAGAATATAAAGAAAAAAAATATTCTGAAAAATAAATAATTATGCAACAATATATTTTTAATGTGCCTGAAACTGAAGAAGCCAAATTGTTATTAAATTTAATAATTACAACTGGATATTTTGATGAAATTAAACATTATACTATTGATAAAAAAACTGGTTTACCGAATAAAGAAACAATTGAAACAATTAAGTCAATAGAACGAGGAGAAACTAACAAATATAGCAACTCGACAGAATTATTTAAACATTTAAAAGTTTATCAGGCGTAAGCAAACTTTTAGCGGCTACCCGTCAGAAGTTGGACAGTCTTGTTTTTCAAGTAGTTTTAATTATAGAATTAAAGTAAAGATTAACAAAACTTTGCGAAACTTTGCGTCAAACTTTGTGTAACATTGCGGTTAAAAAGCGGCTAACTTAAAATTGGTAGCCCTTTTAGCTATTCACTTTTTTGTTAAATTGCATGTTATTAGAATATTAATTGAATGCATAAGCCACATTAAACAGGTCGAAGACCTTAACTATATTTTCAAAAAATGTCTAAAGAAGAAATAATTAATGATATTGAAAATATTAATGTTTTTGGTGCGAGAGTTCACAATCTAAAAAATATTGATATTAGTATTCCTCGAAACAAACTAAGTGTTATTACTGGATTGAGTGGTAGTGGAAAATCTTCGCTTGCATTTGATACTTTATATGCTGAAGGACAAAGAAGATACATAGAAACTTTTTCGGCATATGCAAGGCAATTCTTAGGAAATATTGAACGACCAGATGTTGATAAAATAACAGGATTGAGTCCAGTAATTTCAATTGAACAAAAAACAACAAATAAAAATCCACGTTCCACAGTAGGAACTATTACAGAGATTTATGATTTTTTACGATTGTTATATGCTCGTGCAAGTATTGCATACTCGTCTGTTACAGGCGAAAAAATGGTTAAATATACTGAGGAGCAAATACTCGAATTGATAGTTGGTAAGTATGAAAATCAAAAAATATTGATACTTTCACCTGTAATAAAAAGTAGAAAAGGACATTACAAAGAACTTTTTGAACAAATACGCCGAAAAGGTTTTATCAGTGTGAGAATAAATGGTGATTTGAGAGAAATTACCTACGGAATGAAGCTTGATAGATACAAGACCCATAATATTGAGATAGTTATAGATAAATTAAAAATTGACAAAAATAATAGAAGCAGAATTAAAGAATCGTTACAAGAAGCCATGAAGCATTCGAATGGTATTTGTATGATTATAAAAAAAGACGAAAATGAAGCTAAATATTTTAGTAAAAATTTAATGTGTCCAACAAGTGGAATATCTTATAATGAACCTGCACCAAATAGCTTTTCATTTAACTCACCTCAAGGCTATTGCAATAATTGTAATGGGCTTGGGATTGTTAGTATTATTGATATTGATAAAGTAATTCCAGATTATAAAGATAGCATTCATTCGGGCGGAATAATTCCTCTGGGTAAGTACAAAAATTCATTAGTTTTTTGGCAAATAGAAGCCATTGCTAAAAAATATAAATTCGATACAAAAGAGGCTATTGAAAAAATTCCTGAAAAAGCTTTTGATGTAATATTATATGGCTCTGAAGAAAAGTTTTTATTAGAAAACACCCCCTTGGGCAATACTTCAAACTATGCACTTAGCTTCGATGGAATTATAAAATATGTAGAAAGAACTCGCAACAATCCTGACAGTAAGGGAGTTTCGCGATGGTCGGAGCAGTTTTATAAAACACAAACTTGTAATGTATGTAATGGAGCTAAACTAAAACAGGAATCATTAAATTTTAAAATTGATAATAAAACAATTGCAGAATTATCCGAAATGGATATAAGCGATTTGGATTTATGGTTTGTAAAACTTGAAGATAGATTAAGCGAAAAACAAAATAAAATAGCATCAGAAGTATTTAAAGAAATTCGCACACGTATTGGTTTTCTTAAAGATATTGGATTGTCATATTTATCATTAAATAGAAGTTCTCGAAGCCTATCGGGTGGCGAAAGTCAAAGAATTAGACTGGCTACACAAATTGGTTCAAAATTGGTAAATGTGCTATATATTTTAGATGAGCCAAGTATTGGTTTACACCAAAAAGATAATATAAAACTTATAAAATCACTAAAAGACCTTCGTGATTCTGGAAATTCTGTTATTGTTGTTGAGCATGATAAAGAGATGATTCAATCTGCCGATTATATTGTTGATATTGGTCCACGTGCAGGAAAACATGGCGGCGAAATTGTTGCAAATGGTTCATATGATGAAATTATTAACTCAAAAACTCTAACTGCTCAATATTTGAACAACAACAAAAGAATTGAACTTCCCAAAAAAATAAGAGAAGGAAACGGAAAAAAAATATTATTAAAAGGTGCATCAGGACATAATTTGAAAAACATTACACTCGAAATTCCTTTAGGTAAACTAATTTGTGTAACAGGAGTTTCGGGTAGTGGAAAATCGTCTTTAATAAATGGAACTCTTTATCCTATTTTGAGTAATCATTTTTATAATTCAAAAAAAACACCTTTACAATATAAGTCAATTGAAGGTATTGAGAATATTGATAAAATAATTGAAGTTAATCAATCGCCAATTGGTCGGACACCTCGCTCTAATCCTGCAACATACACTAATGTGTTTGGTGAAGTTAGAAAACTATACGAAAAATTACCAGAATCGAAAATAAGAGGCTACAAAGGCGGACGATTTTCGTTTAATGTCAAAGGTGGTAGATGCGAAACATGCAGGGGTGCGGGTTTGCAAACTATTGAAATGAATTTTTTGCCCGATGTGTTTGTTTTATGTAAAGATTGTAATGGAAAACGTTACAATAGAGAAACTTTGGAAGTAAGATATAAAGGAAAATCAATTAGCGATGTTTTGAATATGACAATCAATCAGGCGCATGATTTTTTTGAAAAAATACCTAAAATACTTAAAAAACTAAAAGCGATGATTGATGTTGGTCTTGGATATGTAACTTTAGGACAATCATCTACAACGCTATCGGGAGGAGAATCTCAAAGAATAAAACTTGCCAGCGAGCTTGCAAAACGTGATACTGGAAAAACACTTTATATTATGGACGAACCAACAACCGGTTTACACTTTGAAGATATAAGAGTTTTACTTGAAGTTATTAATAAACTTGTTGATAAAGGCAACACTGTCATTATTATAGAACATAATATGGATGTAATAAAAGTTGCCGATTATATTATTGATATTGGTAAAGATGGTGGAAAATACGGTGGTAAAATATTATGTACAGGTTCGCCAAAAGAAATCATAAGAAGAAGAAATAGTTACACAGCTAAATTCTTAAAAGAAGAATTAAGAGGTCATAGTTCCATTTAAAATTGCTTTCGCTTAATATATATACTGTAAACGGTTATAAACTTACATTTTAAATTACTTAGGATTTGCTCAAAATTAATTTCACATTGTCATAAATACTAATACACAAT
>JAOZVK010000576.1 GCA_029938185.1 Bacteroidales bacterium
GAATGCTAAACATTTTATTTTCAATATCTTTTAAGTTCGTAAAGTAGAATTAATAAAATTTTTGATATATTTATATTGAAATTCTACATAGTTTATACCATCAAATAAAAAAGAGGTCTAAGATCTCTTATTTTAATTTTAATGATTTTGCAATATCATCAATTTTTTTATCTAATAAATTCTCAGTTTTATTATAATTTTTGATTGAATTTAAATCTTGTTTTACACTAACATAAAACTTTATTTTAGGTTCTGTTCCTGATGGACGAACTGAAATTTTTGTACCATCTTCAAGAAAGAACTGCAAAACATTAGACTTTGGTAAGTCAATATCTTTTATTTCATTTGTCAGTTTATTTGTTTCTTTTTGTGTTTGATAGTCTTTTACTACAACAAGTTTTGAATTATTGATTTCCAAAGGAGTATTGTTTCTATAATCGCTCATCATTTGCTGAATTTCTTCGGCACCCGATTTGCCTTTTCTAACAAGATTTATTAAATCTTCTTTATAAAAACCATATTCTATATATATATCTTGTAGCAATTCAAATAAACTTTTGTTTTTCGATTTTGCCCAAGCTGCTGTTTCGGCTAATAAAGCACACGACATTACTGCATCTTTGTCTCTTACAAATTCGCCTGCAAGGTATCCATAACTCTCTTCGCCTCCACCAATAAATGATTTTTTGCCTTCAAGTTTTTTCAAAATATCAGCTATATATTTAAATCCTGTAAGAACATCAAAATATTCAACATTGTTTTTATTAGCGATATCAGCAATAAGCTCTGTAGTTACAATAGTTTTCACTACATATTCTTTACCTTTTAGTTTACCGTTTTCTTTCCATTTCGATATAAGATAATATATCAGCAAAGCACCTGTTTGGTTTCCATTTAGCAAGATAAGTTTATTTTTATCGTTTCTAACTGCAATACCAACTCTATCAGCATCGGGGTCGCTTGCCATTACCAAATCTGCACCAATTTCGTTTGCTTTGTCAAGAGCCATTTTAAGAGCTTCGGCATTTTCGGGGTTTGGCGAAATAACTGTCGGAAAATTCCCATCAACTACATCTTGTTCGGCTACATTATAAATATTAGCAAAACCAAATGCTTTTAATGTATCGGGCACAAGTTTTACACCTGTTCCATGAATAGGAGTGTATACAATTTTCATGTCCTTATTTTCTTCAATAGCTTCGGGCGATAATGATAAACTTTTAATATTATCAATATACATTTTATCAAACTCTTCTCCCAGTGTTTCTATTAAATCATTGTTTCCTTTAAACTTAACCTCCGAAATATTTTTTATTTTTCTCGCCTCATCAACTACATTTTTATCATGTGGACTTATTAATTGTCCTCCGTCGTCCCAGTATGCCTTAAAACCATTATATTCTTTTGGGTTGTGCGATGCTGTTATAACAACTCCACTTTGACAATTGTAATACCTTATTGCATATGATAGCTCAGGGGTTGGACGCAGTGAATCAAAAAGATACACCTTTATTCCGTTTGCCGAAAATATTTGTGATGTCGTTTCAGCATACAATCTACTGTTATTTCTACAATCGTGAGCAACTGCAACCTTAAGTTCATCTATATGACTAAAATTTTGTTTAAGATAATTGCATAAACCTTGAGTAGCCATTCCTATTGTGTAGATATTCATTCGATTTGTACCTACACCCATTATTCCTCTCAGTCCACCTGTTCCAAATTCCAAATCTTTGTAAAAAGACTCTATAAGTTCGTTTTCATCATTTTCTAACAAATGCTTTACTTGTTTTTGTGTTTCTGAATCAAAATCTCCTTTTGTCCAAATTATCGCTTTTTCTTTTACTTGTTCTAACATATTTTATTAATTATATTATTATATCATGAAACTGGCATTGCCAGAATAAATAAATTTAAGGTCACACAATGGTATGATTTAAATATGGTATGATTAAAATTTTGTGTCTTAATCTATGTATAAGGTCTTCGACCTATTTAATGTGGCTTACGCATTTTAATAAATCATTACCATACATACGTAAGTAATGTAAAAAAGCTTGAAGAGCCAAATATTTTATTTATTATTATTGTAAATATTTAATAAATTACTCCTCTTGTTGTAAAAAATATACTAGTTTAAAGTTAGTTGCAAGTGCAAGGATATGAAACATATTCATGTTTTCAAATGTTTAGAGTTTATCAATTTGGTATTTTGTTAGCTCTGTAAATTTTATAATTTTATCAACAGGTTCGTTTTCTAATTTCATTTTTTTTGCGACTTTTTCCATTCCTTTCTCTATTCCTGTTTTTTCTCCCTCTTCGCGTCCTTCTTCTTTTGCAGTATTAACAACATCTCTGTCTTTTGCCAGATTTACTAAATATTTTTCATAAACTTTTCTTTCGGCTTTACTCATGTTAATTAATGCAAGTTTTTGTTCTGCTTTGTCTATATTCTTTGAACTTGAACCTTTAGCTATTTCATTGTTCTTAAAAATATAAATCCATTCGTCTATCCGTTTTGCTACAATATTTTTATAGCGTTCGACAGTTATCAGATGATATTCAGGAAATATTTCTTTTTCAATAAATTTATATTTTGGTTCAAGTGTTTCCAATAAACTTATTCGCTTCTTGATAACCAGCTTGTTTCCAGTATTTGTTCCTTTAAATTCTGTTGTTCCGTGATAAATATAATCATCGCCAAGCCCAAGATTAAAATATAAAATACTAATTGAAATTACTTTACTTATATTTCGGAAATCATCGCCCAAGTCCTGATTTTCGACAACTATTTTTGAAGTAGCATAAAGTAAACTTTCTAAATAATCGGTTTCTCTTGTGTTTTGAATTTCTATGTATATTTTTCGATTTTCGCTATCCTTTACCAACAAATCAACCCTGTTGAATTTATCGTTTTCATCTTCCGAATTTGTTTCACTTTCCAAAATACTCATAATCTTTATATCATCATCGTTAAGCAAAGCACATAAGAAACCTTCCAAAACATCAAAATTAGCTTTGTCACGTAGCAATTTTTTCATTGCCCAGTCAAATCGTATTAATTTTTTGCCCATTATAACCTAATTTTAGTTTTTCAAGTTTTACAAATTTAAGACTTTTTTTTAACACTGCCTTTTGCTATGCCTATTATTTTTTAGTAATGTGTTCCATGCAACAGGTTTCATGTCTTGCATAAGTTTGCTGCTTGTTATTTTGTAATGTTTTCATTAAATTTTGCTTTCTGTGCCTCTTTTTGTTTCATAATTTCAAGCATTCTATCAAGGTCGACTTCTCCTCAAGCTGATTTTCACATTTACATTTCCCCTTATTTCTACCAATTGTTTAAATTCGACTACACCCAAATTTAAATCATACTACTTTTCAAAATTATTAAGAATATAACGTTTAACAAAAATATTTTAATTTTATTAATATTTAATAATTAGTGTATTCATAAAAAAAACTATGCAATGTATTTTATTGCTTT
>JAOZVK010000577.1 GCA_029938185.1 Bacteroidales bacterium
CTAACGAAATAAAAGAACATTTTAGGAACTAATAAAAAACTTAAATAAGCTATTTCTGCTCGTATTTTTATAAGACCAGGTGTAAACTTATTCGTAATTCGTAATTTAGGCTACCAGTTTTAAGTTAGACGCTTTTTAACCGCAAAGTTACACAAAGTTTAACGCAAAGTTTCGCAAAGTTCTGTAAAAGTTTACTTTAACTTTATGGTTGCAACCACTTGAAAAACAATTGTGTCCAACCTTACGTGGGTAGCCGTAATTTATAATTCGTCACTTCCTTAACCCCGTAATTTTTTTTATTTCATTGAGTTTATTCAAAGCATCAATCGGAGTAAGATTATTAATATCAATATTTTTAATTTCGTCTCTTATTTGTTTAAGCACAGGGTCGTCCAACTGAAAAAGATTTAACTGATATCCCTCTCTGTCATTGGCTATATTTCCAATCTCTTTGGTAGGTTCTTTTTTATCTCTTGATTTTTCAAGTTCTTTCAAAATAATATTTGAACGATTGACAACACTTTTGGGCATGCCTGCCATCTTTGCAACCTGAATACCAAAACTATGTGCACTTCCTCCTTTAACTAATTTTCTTAAAAAAATAATTCGATTACTCATTTCTTTTACCGATACATTATAGTTTTTTATTCTTTTAAAAGATTTTGCCATTTCGTTTAGCTCATGGTAATGTGTAGCAAAAAGTGTTTTTGCTTTGCATGCAGGGTGTTCGTGCAAATATTCGACAATAGCCCAAGCAATTGAAATTCCATCGTATGTACTTGTACCTCTGCCAAGTTCATCAAATAATATTAAACTTCGTCTCGAAATATTGTTTAGTATACTTGCTGCTTCGGTCATTTCGACCATAAATGTTGATTCGCCCAATGATATATTATCCGAAGCTCCAACTCTTGTAAATATCTTATCTACAAAACCAATCTTAGCCGATTTTGCGGGTACAAAACAACCAATTTGAGCAATCAAAACAATCAAGGCTGTCTGTCTTAGTAAAGCAGATTTACCAGCCATATTTGGACCTGTTATAATAATTATTTGCTGACTTTTTGTGTCCAATTTAATATCATTTGCAATATATTCTTCATCTACTGGCAATTGACGCTCAATTACAGGGTGACGTCCCTGTTTTATGTCTATTAGCTCCGACTTGTTTAGTTCTGGTCTGTTATAATCATATTCTTTTGCAATGGTCGAAAACGATATAAGGCAATCAAGCTTGGCAATTGTTGTTGCATTAACTTGTATAGCTTCGATATAATCAGCCAAATCGGCAACTAATTCATTAAATATTTTCACCTCAAGTACAAGTATTTTTTCTTCGGCTCCAAGTATTTTTACTTCATATTCTTTCAACTCTTCGTTAATATACCTTTCGGCATTTACAAGAGTTTGTTTTCGTATCCACTCAGGAGGAACTTTGTTTTTGTGTAAATTTCTAACTTCAAAATAATATCCGAACACATTATTAAATGCAATTTTTAGAGACTGTATTCCTGTTCTGGCTCCTTCTTTTTGCTGTAATTTTATAAGATAGTCTTTTCCCGAAAATTTTATTTCTCGCAAATCATCTAATTCCTTAGAAACTCCACTTGCTATTACACCTCCTTTTTGTACCTGATTAGGTGCATTTTCATTCAATTCCTTATCAATCCGTTCTTTTATAGTAGAGCACAGATTAAGTTGGTTTGATATTTTTATAAGTTTTTGTTCTTTCGTATTTAAACAAGTTTTTTTTATTGGTTCAATTGCATTTAGTGCATTTTTTAGTTGAATTACTTCACGAGGCGATATTTTTCCCATTGCAACTTTAGAAACCAAGCGTTCCAAATCGCCTATCTGTTTTATATATGTTTCTAATTTTATTTTTATATCCTGATTGTTCGTGAGAAAATCAACAACATCAAGACGATTATTTATAGCTTCAATATTTTTTAGGGGCAATGCAATCCACCTTTTTAACATTCGTGCCCCCATTGGCGAAATAGTTTTATCAAGCACATCAATCAAGCTTGTTGCACCTTCGTGCATCGAACCAAAAAGTTCGAGATTACGAATAGTAAATTTATCAAGCCATACAAAATTATCTTCTTCAATTCTTGATAGCTTTGTAATATGGTCAGTTCTATTATGATGGGTCATATCAAGATATTGTAGAATTGCACCTGCTGCAATTATTCCATCTTTCAGTTTGTGAACACCAAAACCTTTAAGTGTTTTTGTATTAAATTGTTTAAGAAGTCTTTCGTTGCATGTTTCTTCATTAAACATCCAATCGTCAAGATAGTAGCTATATAACTTTGTACCAAAATGTTGTTCAAAAAGCTTTTTTTTACTTCTTTCAACCAATACTTCTTTTGGAGCAAAACTGCTTAATAATTTGTCTATATAATCAACTTTACCTTCGGCAGCATAAAATTCACCAGTTGATAAATCCAAAAAAGTAATACCTATTATTTTGTTTGAAAGATTAACACAAGCCAAATAATTATTTTCTTTGTGTTCGAGAACATTGTCATTTACAGTTATTCCGGGAGTTATAAGTTCGGTTACTCCACGTTTTACTATCTTTTTTGTTGTTTTGGGGTCTTCGAGTTGTTCACAAATAGCCACTCTTTGCCCGGCTCTCACAAGTTTTGGCAAATATGTATCAAGTGCATGGTGCGGAAAACCTGCAAGTTCAACATATGATGCAGAACCATTTGCTCTTCGGGTTAAAGTTATTCCTAATAAGCCAGATGCTTTTATTGCATCGCTTGAAAATGTTTCATAAAAATCACCAACTCTAAACAATAATATAGCATCAGGGTATTTTGATTTAATACTGCTATATTGTTTCATTAATGGGGTTTGTACTATTTTTTTTGCCACCTTGTTTTTTTTTATTAAGGTCTTCGACCTATTTAATGTTGCTTACGCAAGATATATAATAAACTGTATTTCAAAAATTAAGCTCTATACTAAATAGGTAAAAACTTTTGTATGGGTGCTTACATTAACGTTATCTATATTATTTCAATCTCACATCAACAGCTTTTATTATCAGTTTATATCAGTTCACTGGCTTTGTACTGGGCTTATAAAAATTAATAAATTACAACAATATTATTAATTCTAATTTTATTCTTTTTTTTATAGTCTTGCTTTTGCCTTTCAGGGCATTCTTGCTTACGAATACATTTATACATAGGGCGTTGTCCCATGTTAATGCTTATGCTCATTCAGGGCAAAAAAACCTACTAACGAAATAAAAAAACTTTTTAGGAACTAATAAAAAACTGAAATAAGCTATTTTTGCTCGTATTTTTATAAGACCAGCCCAAGTGTAAACCAATTCGTAATTCGTAATTTATAATTCGTAATTTCCTAAGCTAATATTAAATCCTTTATTTTTATGCTCTGAAATTTTTTCGTCTTGTTTATTATTGTCAATATTTTTATTATTTTGTTTTACTCCTGTAATATCAT
>JAOZVK010000578.1 GCA_029938185.1 Bacteroidales bacterium
ACCTTGTGTGGTGTGTGCGGGCAGTGAGCGTAGCGAACAACCGCACAACACCACACAAGGCAATGACATCCAACAAAATGATAGCAACTCTATTTCTTTTCATTACGACAAAATTTCGTAATATTTATTTTTTTCACATAAATTTTGCACAATTATATCTGATTTTATATCTTTTTGTAATATATTAATTTTAAAATAAAGTGCAAATATAAGATTATCAATATGTTTTTTCACTTTGTTAATTCTTTCATTATCAACAATTTCAAATTCTTTTAAATCTTGTAAAGAAAATTGAGAAGTTTTTAAATCTTGAAATTTTGATTTTATTAACTCAAAATTATTGTCAATAGATAATTTATATCTTTTTTTATTTCTGTAAATTATTAAATTATTTTCTGCTATTTCTACTTTGTCTATTTCTTGAAGCATTGTGTTATTAAAATCAATAAAGTCTGCGAGAATTTTATTTTCCAACTCTAAAAGAAATGATGTTTGTTCTATTATTTCATTTTTAATTATTAAATTTTCAGAATTTATAATTGGTATTCTAAATATTTTTTTTAATGAGCGTAAGCCGAGCAAATATGATTTTTCTGTTGATATTAATAATAAAGACTTAAATAACCAACTATTTAATTTGCTATTTAGCAACGAAAAAATAAAAAGAATTTCTGTTTTATTGTAAGATGCTATACAATATTCCATAAATTTCGGAAAAGTATTTTCTTTTTCTACATAATAAAAACCAGTAGGATTTTGATATTTCCAAATTATTTTATAATTTCTTTCTGTAATTAGACCAAAACCGCGTGAACCTTGTGCTTTTTTTATACGATTTTCATTACAAAATAAAAACCTTTTTACTTTTCTTTTGTTTTTTTCCATTATTGGAATATTGAAAGAATTTAATGTGTAATTATTAGATAAATCTTTTTTATTAATATTTACACTTCCATCAAGTATTAAATCATCATAATTTTTCAAATTATTTCTGTATGTGTTAAAATCAATTCCATTTTCTTTGTATTGTTTTATCAATTTGACAAAATCATTGTTCTTGGTTATAAACATCCAACTGTCAATGTTTTTGTATAATTCGGTTTGATATATTTCTTTGGTAACTGCAATATTTTTATTAAAATAATTTTCTAAATTCAAAGAAGGAACACCATTAGAATAATTAATTATTTTTATTTTATGTTCTTTATTAGGAATTTTTTTACTGATGATAAAAATTAGGCTTGATGTTGCTACAGCATTTTTTTGTTTTAATCCACGTCCTATGAACATTTTACCAGAAAAAGTTATTAATTTTTCTATAGTTGTATATTTAGAAAGATGATAACGAATAACGTCTAAATCGCCAGAAATTAATATATTTTGTGGAATAATAAAACTTATTATCCCATTGTCTTTCAATAAAGCTAAGCCAAGAGCAATAAAAAAAGAATACAAATTTGGTTTTGGAGAGTATGGTTTTATACGTTTTGGAACGGTATTCAAATTTATGCCATAAACGTTGCCCATAGATAATTTTTTTGTTTTAATAAATTGAGTGAATAATAATTGAAGTTTAGAACAACTATTATAGTCAATATATGGTGGATTACCTATCACATAATCAAAACGAAATCGGTTTATTTTTGGTTCAGCTCGGTCTTCTATGCTTTGTTTCATCTCTTTAAGGTCATCTTCATCTCTCACATAACTTGGATAGCCAAGATTTAATTCTTTTGTAAACAAACTCATTTGTTGTTTGTTTTTTTTGTTATCAACTTCGGTATCGTATATTGTATTTTTTATTGCTACGTCTAAAAATTCGGCAATACTATCTTTTGTCTTAAATATTTTGAGTTTTTTTTCAACCGGACTATTATATTTTTTATTAATTATTAAAGGTAACATTTTCATAATTACGCTCATCTCTGCAAGATAAAGCGGAAACTCTTCTATATCAAGTCCAAAAATATTATCTGTAATTAGTTCTTCTGTTTTTTGTGCATTTTCTATTGTTGGATTTTTATAAAAAGTATTTATTATATTTCTGACAGCACTATATAAAAAAGTTCCACTTCCACAAGATGGGTCAATTATAGAAATTTCATTATTTTTTTTATTTATTAAATTTTTAGGCGAATATCCTATTTCTGTGAGCATAAAATCCACAATTTCTGGGGCAGTAAAATATTGTCCTTTATTTTTATCGGCATAAAGTTGTTTTAAATAATTTTCGTAAATAAAACCAAATATTTCATTTTTTATATTTGCAAAATTGTATTGTTTTATAAATACAAAAATATCTAACCAAGGCGTGATTTCTTGTAGTTTATTTTGTGGTTTTGCAAGTATTTTTTCAAGTGTTTCGTTTATTATTTTTTGTTCAGATGTAAATGGTTTATAAATATTTTTAGAAATATTTTTGCTTATAGTATTGATTACAAATAAAATACTACCATAGTCTTTTATTTCCAAACTTTTATGAATACGTTTTAAACGTTCTGTAAAATCTATTCCAAAAGTATGAAAATCATTATCGGCAAGTGTTTTATATAAAATAAATTGGATAAAATACGCATAAGAAATCTCAACTGATTTCTTATTTTTTTCTATCTCTGTCAGTTCTGTAAAATATCCTTTTAAATTAAGTTTTTTTCTAAAATTATCTATTAATTTTGTTATATCAGTAAAGAAATTTTGTCTGTTTTGTTCTACGTTCAAATCATCTTCGTATTTAGAAGTTTCAGCTATTTTTTCAAAAAATTGCAAATAATAATTTTCTATTTGAGTGTATTCATTCCAAAATGTCAGAAAAATACTTGTTTTATTTAATATTTCATCAAGAGTAAATTCTCGGACAATTATTTTATTGTTATAAAAACGCCAAATATATCCGTCTGTTAATATTCCATATTTTTTATTCCATGCTTTTTGATAATTAAATATTTGTTGTTCGCCAGCTTTAATATTTTTATATTTTTCTACTTCAACTGGAATAATTATATCGTTTGAAATAAATATTATTATATCTGCTCGTTTTTGTTTTTTTGTTTTTTCGAGTAAAAATTCATTTTTTCTTTTATTGTCGTTTGTTGATAGCTCGCCTTTTTTTAATTTAAAAATATCATTAGACATTAAAATTTCGTTCACAAAATTTTGCACTCCAGAACCTATTTCATGTTTGGTATATTCTTTTTTTTCTTTTTCCCAAAGATTTTTTATTTCGTGTTTTTTCATTTTGTATTATTTTTTTTGCAGTTGTTGCTATTGTTATTTATTGCGGCTGTGAAAGTTGCGAAGTTAGCGTTTTTTTGTGACATTTGCAAGTGGATTTTCATAAATTCTAATTTTTTGAACTGAGATGCTTATGCTCAATGTGCTGAATAGGCAGAAAACCTTAGTCTAAAAACGTAGCAAACCTGAGCAAAAATAAAAAATATTATATTCCACATTAAAAATAGGTCAAAGACCTTATTTGCATACTTT
>JAOZVK010000121.1 GCA_029938185.1 Bacteroidales bacterium
GAAGTGATAGGAGATGAAACTTCAAAAAATGAAATGATTGAAGAATCAAACGAAAAAGTAGAACAAATCAAAGAATAAAGGATACTCCTATAAACTCAGTTTTTAAGACTTTTTTGTAAATTTTCAAACATGTTGTAAGAAGCTATAAAACAAGAATTATACTTTAAATGGTACAATTATTCAATGGTACAATTATTCAATGGTACAATTATTCAATGGTACAATGGTACAATGGTACAATGGTACAATGGTACAATGGTACAATGGTACAATGATACAATGATACAATGATACAATGATACGATGGTACAATACTTTGATTAATAAAGGTTTTTAAAAGTGTAAAGTTAATATGAAACATGCCCATTTTGGCTACCTGTCGGAAGTTGGATAGTCTTGTTTTTCAAGTTAATTATAGAGTTAAAGTAAAGATTAGCAAAACTTTGCAAAACTTTGCGGTTAAAAGCGGCTAACTTAAAACTCTGGTAGCCGCATTTTTCATGTACCTTTTGCAATGTAATTAAATCGAAAACCAAATCTTTTTATATAATATAAACAGCTATAATAATGACTGAATTTAAAATAGATGATATTGTACAAAGACGTTTTCATGATTTGTTAATGCTTAGTAAATGTTGCCAAAATCCACAAATTAGAGAAGAAATTGTGAGTGCTTTTCGGTTTTCAGAAAAAGCTTATGGAAATATTAAACGTAAATCGGGCAAACCCTATATAATTCACCCAATAAGCGTAGCAATAATAGCCGTAAAACGAATGGGCTTGGATTCAAAGGAGGTTATTATATCTGCTTTTTGTCATGATGTTGTTGAAGATACAGATTATACTATTGAAGATATTGAGAAATTATTTGGAAAAGAAGTATCATATTTAGTCAACGGATTAACTAAAATTGAAAATAAAAACGAAACTTTATCAACTCTACAACTTAAAACATTTAAACATATTTTATCGACATTACCTATTGATTATAGGGTTGTTATGCTAAAAATAGCAGATAGACTAAACAATATGCAAACTATGGATGTAATGTCGCAAGGAAGTCAACAAAGAAACTCGGCAGAAACTCTATATATTTATGCTCCATTGGCACATAGACTTGGTTTTTATAATATTAAAAAAGAACTTGAAAATCTTGGATTAAAATACCATAATCCCAAAAAATATATAAAACTTAAAGTTTTAGCTGAAGAGAAAAAAAAAGAAATATTACCAGTTTTCAAAGAGTTTAGAAATTATATTAAACACAAATTAAAAAAATATGAAATTAGAGCAACAGTACTATTGCGTAGTAAATCGTTGTATTCTACACAACAAAAATCCTTAGAAAAAAATATTTCATTTAATAAACTTTATAACCAATACTCTTTTAGAATAATTTTTCGTAACAAAAATCCATATACCGAAAGACAATTATCATATATGATATATGCTTCAATTACAGAAAAATACCGACCAAGAACAGATAAAATACGAGATTGGATAAGCATACCAAGAGCAAATGATTTTGAAGGTCTAATAGCTCCTGTTATTTTATGTAATGGCAAACTTACCGAAATACAAATATTAAGCGAAAGAATGCACGAAATATCTGTTAAAGGATTTGCAGCAGTAAAAAATTATAACAAAGAAAGTACAAGTCAAATAAAGGTGTGGATTGATAGAATTCAATCTCAGCTAAATTCAAACACAAAAAGTGCAGTACAGTTTCTCGAAGATTTTCGTTTAAATCTGTTCTCATCAGATATTTATGCGTTTACTCCAAAATCTGATTTTAGAGTTTTACCAATATATTCAACAATTCTTGATTTTGCCTTCGAAATACATAGCGAATTGGGATACAAATGCATGGGAGCAATCATAAATAATACCGATCAGGTAGACATGAGCTTCCACGTAAAAAATGGTGATATTATTGAAATAATAACATCTGATTTGGTAGAACCCGATATAGCTTGGCTTGATATAGTTAGAACTGGAAAAGCTAAAAGATATATTGAAGAATATTTTAAAAAACAAAGAAGTAAAAATATTATAAAAGGTGAAGAAATATTAAAAATTATTTTTGAAGAATTACAAATAATACCAGAAAAACAATTAAAACAAAAGGAAAAGATTCAAAAAGATTTGAATCTAAAAAAAGCAAGTGATGTATATGAAACCATTGGAAAAGGTAAAATTATAAAAGAAGACATTATTCGTATAATAAATTCTTCAATTGGAAGATTGATTGAATATGCCAAAATAATTAGCTCTATAAACCTAAAAAGGAATGATACCAATAACATAGCCGATAAATCGTATGTCGTTTTGAACAAAGAAACAGAATTAGAGACTGAACTTGCTGATTGTTGCCGTCCAATACCCGGCGATAAAATTATGGCATTTAAAGATGATGATAAAATAGTTGTTCATAGAGACCATTGTTTCAATGCATTAGAAATGATATCGACTATGAATAACCTACAAGTTCATGTAGAATGGTCATCAGATAATGTTAGCTCTTTTGTTATATCTCTAAGAATTAGTGGAGTTGATAGGGGAGGATTAATTTTTGATATTACTAACCTTATTTTTAATGAGTTACATGTAAATATGAAGTCAATTAATTTTAGTGTTAAAGATGCTATTTATGAAGGAATAATAAAACTTTATTTTCAGCATATTAATGATTTAAATCTTTTGATAAAAAAACTACGTAAAATACATGGAGTACAAAAAGTTGAAAGAATAAAAAATGATTTTAATGATTTATAATTTTCATATTAAGGTCTTCGATGTAAGTTCTCAATAGTTAAGGTGTAAATCAATTAGTAATTCGTAGTTTATAATTCGTCAGTTCCTAACTAAGTACTATTGCAAAAGTTTTTCGACATTTACTTATTCGTAACATTTTGATTAAGTTGTTTTTATATTAATGCGTAAGCAACTATAAATAGGTCGAAGACCTTATTGAGAACTTACGTAAGCAGTGTAAAAAGGCTTGATGAGCCTAAAAGTTTTTCAAAGAACGTGGATGACAATCTGTAACAATCTGTTTTAAATAGGCTGTATCCAAATGAGTATATATTTCTGTTGTTATTATTGATTCATGTCCAAGCATTTCTTGAATAGCTCGCAAATCGGCACCGCCTTCCATCATGTGAGTTGCAAAAGAATGTCTAAAAGTATGTGGGCTAACATTTATTTTTATTTCAGTAAGTTTTACCAATTCTTTAACAATTGTAAATATCATTACTCTGGTTAATTTTCTACCTCTGCGATTAAGAAATAATATGTCGCTAAATTCAGCTTTGATTTTTAATGTGTTTCTATAGTTATTTTTATAATAATCAATTTCATCAATTGCTTTTTGACTGATAGGTATCAGCCTTTCTTTTTTTCCTTTACCACTGACTTTTATAAAGCCTAAATCAAAATGTAAATTGCTTATTTTTAAATTAACAAGTTCCGAAACGCGAAGTCCACAACTATATAAAGTTTCAATAATCGCTTTGTTTCTATGTCCTTCGGCTTTGCTTAAATCTATTGCGGCTTCAATTTGGTCAATTTCATGAATATTTAAAACTTCTGGAAGTTTTCTTCCAATTCTTGGAGCTTCCAACAAATCAGAGGGGTTTTCAGTAATAATATCTTCAAAAATCAAAAATTTAAAAAAAGCCTTTAAACCCGATACAACTCTTGCTTGACTTCTGGTACTCATACCCATTTCATTCAACCATTTAATAAATTCAGAAAGGTGATTGAGTTCAATTAAATCAACAGTAATATCCTTGTATTTGAGTTCACAAAAATTAACAAAATGCTTTATATCTCTCGAATAAGATTCAATAGTATTATGTGAAAGCGATTTTTCTAATTTTAAAAATATAATAAATTCTTCTATAAGTTCTTTCCACATTTTATAAATGATATGATGATATGATGATATGATGATATGATGATACAATTATATATAGTAAATTAAAAAGAAAATATTTACTTTTAAGGTCTTCGACTTATTTAATGTGGCTTACACATTCTACTAATATTCTAACAATAAGTAATCTAACAAAATATAAATATTGAAAAACATTTGTAAGACTATTTATACTTAGAACTGTTGTGAATTTAACTTTGACAAAGTTTAAAACTTTGTCAAAGTTGGAGTTAATTAGTTTAAAATGTAAGTTTATAACCGTTTAAGTAGGTCGATATATAAAAACAACACTTTTGTTTTTTTTATTATGCTGTTTATCAAGCGTAAGCAAAATTGTTAATTATCCATTGTTCATTGTTAATTACTTACAGTATATATGTCAGCTTGTTATTTACAAATAGCTACTGACAATATAATAAATTGCGGTGCTTGTGATAAATTTGGATATTTTGCAAGCTAATATCTTTAAATTAATAAATTCAGATGGAGCTAAATTTGTTTTGCCAAATGGCATTATCTGCCGAGTGCAGTAAGCTATCCAACTTTAGGTGGGTAGCCCAAGCAAAGCTTCAAATAATATTTCAACAGGATGTTTTGCTTCTCTATTTGTGCCATCTTTTATTTGATGCCTACAACTTGTGCCGTTTGCTGCAATTATTGTATCACTGTGAGAATGAAAAACTGCTGGAAATAAAACCAACTCACCAATTTTCATTGACAAATCATAATGCTCTTTTTCAAAACCAAAAGAACCTGCCATTCCACAACAACCCGAAGGTATTTCGTTTGCAGAATAATTTTCAGGAAAATTCAATATAGTTAATGTATCTTTGGTCGAAGCAATAGCTTTTTGCTGACAATGACCATGAAGTAATATATTTCTTTTTTTATCAGTAAATTGATTTTTATTAATATTTCCTCGTTCAATTTCTTTTGCCAAAAATTCGTCAATAAGATATGTATTATTTGCAAGTTCCACAGCATCTTTTTTTAATTTTTTATTAGCCAAATCTATATATTCGTCTCTTATTGTCAAAATTGCGGATGGTTCAATTCCTACTAATGGTTTATTTGCTGTTATCTTGTCTTTGAGTAGTACTATATTTTTATTAACAATTTTTCTTGCTTTTTTTAGTAGTCCTTTCGACAAATATGTCCTTCCACTTTCCTTATGTTTAGTTATTGAAACTTTATAGTTTAATTTTTGTAATAATCTTATTGTTTTTACACCTATTTCTACATCATTAAAATTTGTAAACTCATCAATAAAAAGGAATACTTCTTTATCCGATTCTATATTATTTAATTTTGCAAATTGTTTTCTAAGTGTATTTTCTGATAGTTTTGGTAATTTACGTTTTGTTTCAAATCCAAGCATTTTCATAATAGTAGATGAAAACGTTTTATTAGTCATAAAAAAGTTACTAATTTTAGGTGCTATACTCAATATTCTATTTAGTTTTGTTATATTAGCAATTAATCTTGACCTTAGTTTAACACCATGAATATTATAGTAATGCTGCATAAACTCTGCCTTTAGTTTAGTCATATCAATACCCGATGGGCATTCTGATTTACAAGCTTTGCATGACAGACACAAATCCAAGATATTATAAAGTTCCTTACTATCAAAAGGATTCTTTAAATTATTGTTAGAGAGTACTTCTCTTAGCATATTGGCACGAGCACGAGTAGTATTTTTTTCATTTTTACTTGCCATAAACGATGGACACATTGTGCCACCAATAATTGCACTTTTTCTACAATCTCCCGAACCATTACATTTTTCGATAGCTCTAACAAGTCCTTTTGTTTCAGAAAAATCAAAATATGTGTCATATTCTTTTGTTTCCTGTCCAGCTTTGTATCTTAGGAAAGTGTTCATACTTGGTGTATCAACTATTTTGGCAGGATTAAATATATTTTTAGGATCCCAAGTTTGTTTTATATTTTTTATTAAAGCATAATTATTTTCTCCAAGCATATATTTTATAAACTCCCCTCGTAAACGACCATCGCCATGTTCGCCACTTAAAGAGCCATTATATTTTTTTACAAGTTTTGCTGTTTCAAAAGCAATTTTATGAAAAAGCTCAACATCTTTTTTGTCTTTAAGATTTAGCATAGGGCGCAAGTGAAGCTCGCCAGTTGCAATATGTGCATGATAAACACAATTTAAATTATATTTGTTTAATATTTTTTTAAACTCCGAAATATAAGTTGGTAATTTATCAACAGCTATTGCAGTATCTTCCACCACACTAACAGGTTTGGCATCACCCTTAATATTTGATAAAACACCAAGTCCTGCTTTGCGCAAATTCCATACTTTTTTAATTTCATTTCCATAAATAATAGGAAAATGGTAGCCAAAACCTTGTTTTTTAATTTCTTGTTCAAGTTTTGTTGCAATAGAATTAATTTCATCTAAAGTTTCACAATAAAACTCAATCATAAGTATTGCTTCTGGTTCACCTTTTATGAAAAATCTATTTTTATTTTGTAGAATATTATCTTTTGTGCAATCTAATATATTTTTGTCCATTAACTCAATTGCTGCTGGTTTAAATCGGAGTGCTATAAGATTAGCCTGCAAAGCATTTTCTAAAGAATTAAAATGAACAGCAATTAGTGCTTTTTCTTTTGGTGGTAGTGGTATTAGATTAAGTTTTATTTCTGTTATAAAAGCCAATGTTCCTTCGGAACCTGCTATCAATTTGCTGAAATTAAAAGGAATATTGCAATCAGAAAAAATTTCAGTATCAAGTAATTTATCTAAAGCATATGCATTATTTCTGCGTGGTATTTCTTTATCGGGATATTCTTTTAAAATTTCTTTTTTATTAAAATCATTAGATAAAATATTATATATATTTTGATATATTTTATTTTTTAAAGCAGAGCCTTTGCATTTTTCTTTAAATTCATTTTTTGAAACATCACTAAATTCAGCTTCACTTCCATCGCTCAATATTACTTTTACTGCAATAGTATGGTCTCTGGTGCTTCCATAAATTAGTGAATGTAAGCCACATGCATTGTTACCCAACATTCCTCCAATTGTACAGCGATTTGCTGTAGATGTTTCGGGTCCAAATAGTAAGTCAAATTGATTTAAGTAAATATTTAATTCTTCCAACACTACACCCGGTTGCACTTTTATCCATTTTTCTTTAATATTAAGTTCACCGATTCTATTCATATATTTTGACACATCAACAACTAACCCATTACCAACTACTTGTCCAGCAAGTGATGTTCCTGCAGCTCGTGGAATCAATGGAATATTGTTTTTATCAGCAAATATAACAATTTGTTTTATATCATTAGCATTCAATGGAAAGACTACTGCTAATGGAGTTTCTTTATATACAGATGCATCAGTTGAATAAATTGTTCTATATGTGAAATCATTAAAAATATTACCTAATATAAGCTTGTTTAATTCTTTTAGTTTTATGTTACTTAAACTATGTTTTTCCATATTTTAAAAAATATTTGCCTTTTATTGATTATAAAAAATATTATCCTTTAGAATTTGTTTTTTTGATTTTTTAAAATATTTTATCAAAATATCAAGAAAATACATATAACTTGCATATAATAGTATTGTTAGGTGAATATTAAATATAAGGAAAGAAATTGAAGATATTACAGCAAAATAAATAAGATAAATGCCAAATTCTATCATCTCGTTAATAATCGGACTACTTATTTTTTGTTTATTTAACCAAGTATTTACCCTTCCTCTTGAATTTAAACATCTTATTGTTGCTACTAAAAAACTAACAAATAGATACAAAAAAACCCAAAAATTTATTACATTATCACCTTTTTCTAAAGCTATAAATGAATTTAGTAAAATCAACGGTCCTGGCATTTTACCATATATGGTTTCGTGAATATCATTGTCTTCAAAATCTCCTAATACAATAATTCTATTTTTAAACAACTCTTTAACAACATTTAAAGGTAAGTATGAAAAATCACCAAGTTGCAAATAGTCATATTTATATTTGCTATGTTCAGATAAATCATAGCTCCATATTCTAAAATCAACTATAAATGAGTTTAATATTGTTTTTTTACCTATATAATAAAATAATCCTTTTTGTTTTAATTTTTCACCATAGAGTTGCTCGTACATTACTAAAAGTGTAGACTTTAAACTATCAGACTGTATTAGTTTAAATTTTACAAATTTCTCCACATTGAAGGTTTCAAAATCAGAAAAGCCAGCATTTACTTTAAAAACTGGATAATTTATTTTACCATTTGTCGAATTATGATATGATACTACATATCTTTCAAGTTTAGCAAAATTATTAATTAAAGCCGAATCATTTGGAGAACTTTCATCAAAATTTATATCACATAACAAAAATTTGTGATTAACAGGAGGAGTATTTAGTAAGTTAATAAAAGATGCCAGTTTTTTCCTATTTGTTATAGCTTGTTTTCCTAATGGAAATCCATTATTGTCAATTTTATCAATAAGTTCTTTTTCCCATGAGACATTAACAAATAGATAGTCATTCCTATTAGGTTTTTTTTCTGTGTTTAATATGAATTTCTTAAATGCTGATGTTGTTTGAATAAGGTACCATTCGTCTTCATAAATGAACGGTAAACTTAATAGAATAACCGAAACACAAACAAGAAAAAAAGAATGTACTATTATAATTAGTGTTTTAATAATTTTTTTGTATATTTTTATAAAGGTTCTTATAAGCAGTATTAAATAATAAGGTTTTTGACCTATTTAATGTGGCTTACATATTCTTATAAACAGTTGTCATATAGTTAATTGTACAAAAACAAATATCAAAAAGCTTTTGTTAGACTACTTTATAATGTCTTCAATCTATTTATAAACTATTTATCGTGTAAAGTTATACAAAGATTATTTTGTATACAAATGTGTATGATTAGTTTTTGAAATATATTATAAATTAAGATATTCGGATAGTCCCTACAAAACAATGTTGGTATGCTAAATTTTTATTATATTTGCATAAAAAAATTACTGTATTAAGACATAAATTGCTTAAATTTATAAATGTAATAATTTGACAGGATTAACAGGATTTACAGGATATTTAAAACATGTAAATCCTGTTAATCTTGTCTAAATAATACTAAAGAAACTTATAACTTGTTTCACTACACACAATTTAAGTAGTATAACAAAAGTTTTTCGGCATTTATTTTTGTGCAATTAACTATGTGACAGTAATATATAAAAATGCGTAAGCCACATTAAATAAGTCGAAGACCTTAGTAGAGAAATTAGAACAAATAAATGGAAAAACCTTTTTTGAGAAAATACTAAATTTTGAACGTCTTACGCAAAACGTGGATAAGGGCAACCTTATAATTTAGTATTTGTATTGCTAATAATAACAATGGCAATACAAATATTTTAAAAATAGAATAGTATTATGACAATAAATTACTTTATAAAAATTGGCATCAAAATAATAAATATAATAAAAAAATTAACAGTAAAGCAAAAAATACTACTTATAATATTTATGTTTTTATTTATTTGGTTTTGGTTTATACTTCCCGACAAATTATTTAACTCTCCATATAGCACAGTTATTATTGATAAAAACAATAAATTACTGGGTGCACATATAGCAAAAGATGGGCAATGGCGATTTCCATTATCAGAAAATATACCCGAAAAATTTGAAAAATCAATATTAACATTCGAGGATAAAAGATTTTATTATCATTTTGGTTTCGATTTAATTTCAATTTCAAGAGCTTTTTGGCAAAATATTTCGGCGGGTAAAATTGTTAGCGGCGGAAGCACAATAAGTATGCAATTAATCAGATTATCGCGTAAGGTTAAACAAAGAACTATAAAAGAAAAAATAATTGAAACTATAAAATCAGTAAGATTAGAGTTTGCTTATAGTAAAAAAGAAATATTAAATCTATATTCTTCACATGCTCCATTTGGTGGTAATGTTGTTGGTATAGACGCTGCTTCGTGGAGGTATTTTGGACGAAAAGCAAGTGAGTTGTCTTGGGCAGAAAGTGCAATGTTGGCAGTTTTGCCAAATAGCCCAAGCCTTATTCACCCAGGAAAAAACAGAGCTAAACTTTTGGCAAAACGCAACAGGCTACTAAAACGCTTATATGATAAAAAAATTATTGGCTTTGATGTATATGAGCTTGCAATAGAAGAGCCTATACCAAACAAACCTAAACCTTTTCCACAAATTGCAATTCATTTGTTGAATAGAGCAGCAAAAGAAGATAAAAAAAATAAAATAATAAAAACAACTATTGATTACGAATTACAAGAAAAAGTAACTCAAATAGCAGGCAAATATCATAGGATTTTCAAAGGAAATGGTATATATAATATTGCAGTACTTGTGGCTGATGTCGAAAATGGAAATGTGATGAGTTATTATGGAAATATAAATGATTTGAAAGATAAAAATCATGGAAATCAAGTAGATGTTATATTAGCAGATAGAAGCACAGGCAGTATTCTAAAACCTATATTATATGCAGCGATGCTTACTTCGGGTGATATTTTACAAAATTCACTGGTTCCCGATATTCCTATGAGGATAGGAAGTTATATGCCACAAAATTATAATTTAGGATACGATGGAGCTGTTCCAGCAAGGAGAGCATTAGCACGCTCGCTGAATATCCCAGCTGTAAAACTTTTGCAAAGATATGGTGTTCAGAAGCTTCATTTTTTATTAAAAAAAATAGGACTAAAAAGTATCAATAAACCACCAAGCCACTACGGATTATCGCTTATACTTGGTGGAACCGAAGGTAGATTATGGGATTTAGTTGGAATATATGCGTCAATGGCAAGAACATTAAATCATTATACAAAATATAATGGAATGTATAACAAGAATGATTATTTTCCACTTAATTATAGAAACTCCAAATCTATAAAAAACAAAGCCGAACTTTTGGAAGACTCTTGGTTTAGTGCTGCAGCTATTTGGCTAACATTTAAGGCTATGATAGATGTTGAACGTCCAGGAAGCGAAAACTCATGGAGACATTACTCATCATCGCAAAAAGTGGCTTGGAAAACCGGAACAAGTTTTGGATTTAGAGATGCTTGGGCAATTGGATTGACACCCAAATATGTTGTTGGTGTGTGGGTTGGAAATGCCGATGGTGAGGGTCGTCCGGGATTGGTAGGAATAAAAACAGCAGCACCTATTTTGTTTGATGTTTTTAATGTTTTACCTCAATCTAATTTATGGTTTGATAAGCCATACGATGAGATGACATATGCAGCAACATGCAAAAGAAGTGGTTATTTAGCTTCAAGTGTTTGCGATGAAATAGATTCGATTTGGATTCCTCAGAGTGGTTTGAAATTCTCGGTTTGCCCATATCATAAATTAGTTCATCTTGATATGAATGAGGAATATAGAGTTACAAGTAATTGCGAATCGGTTACAAATATGGTACACAAACCATGGTTTATTCTACCACCTTCAATTGAAAAATATTATAAATCAAAAAATTCAAATTACAAACAATTACCTCCTTTTCGCGAAGATTGTAAAAATAGTTTAAGTAATAGCGAAAACAATGTTATGGATATAATATATCCTCATCTTAAATCTAAAATTTTTGTACCTATTGAGATTAGTGGAACAGTGGGAAGTACTGTTTTTGAAGTTGCCCACCGAAACTCAAATGCTATAATATATTGGCATATAGATGATAAATATATAGGTCAAACAAAATACTTTCATCAATTATCATTAAATCCACCAATTGGTAAACATACATTAACTCTTATTGATGAAAATGGAAAAAAAATTATTCGAAAGTTTGAAATTATTGGAAAATAAAACTGGCTCTTCGAGCTTTTTAATGTTGCTTACGCCTATATAATTTTACTATTATTGATTATCAGTTAATTAAAAAGCAAAAATAGATTTGATAGCCACATTTATTTTATTTTTATTATTGTTTCATCGCCTGATATATTTCTTATTTCAAGCGTAATGGTTTCTTTTCACTTTCAATTGTCCCGTCCCAAAAATCGGCTACCCGTCAGAAGTTGGACAGTCTTGTTTATCAGGTATTTCGTAACAGGA
>JAOZVK010000122.1 GCA_029938185.1 Bacteroidales bacterium
TGATTTAATAGTTTAATTATCAAATAGTTTTAAGTTCGTAAAGTAGAATTAGGAATAGGTATTAAATAAATGTCCGTTTTGATAGATTAGTTTGTTATTTTACAACTTACAAAAAGTCGCAAATAGTGAATTATTTAAGACTTTTTTTAAGGCAGTAAAATGACAAAATAACGACGCAAAATAGGGCAGTTATTTGATACCTGTTCTTTACCTAATAATTACTAATTGATTATACATTGTGTGATTTAATAACGCAAACTAATTTTATAATATGGCAACAACATCCGATTTTAGAAATGGACTATGTATCGAATATAATAATAATTTATATACAATTGTAAATTTTCAGCATGTGAAACCAGGTAAAGGGTCTGCTTTTGTACGAACAAAACTTAAAAGTCTTAAAACAGGAAAAGTTATTGATAATACTTTTAATTCAGGAGTTAAGATAAAAATAGCAAGAATTGAAAGAAGACAATATCAATATTTATACAAAGATGATATTGGTTATCATATGATGAATAACGAAACATATGAACAAACATCAATACAGGAACAGTATATAGAATCGCCTGATTTGTTAAAAGATGGTCAGAATGTTGAAATTGTATTTCATGCTGATACTGAAACTCCTTTGACATGTGAGTTACCACCATTTGTTGTAATGGAAGTTACATATACCGAACCTGGTTTGAAAGGAGACACATCGTCGTCGTCCTCACTAAAACCTGCTACAATTGAAACTGGTGGTAAAATTTATGTTCCACTATTTGTAAATACTGGCGATAAAATAAAAATTGATACAAGATCAAGGTCATACTCTGAAAGAGTTAAATAAAAAATGAGACCATGATTTATAATCATATACTATAAACGGTTATAGTTTTAATATTAAAAAACTGTTATCAATTATTAATCAAAGTATTGTATCATTAAAAGTAACAATATTTTTTTTCACCTAATTACTCTAAATTTCTTGTTCTAAGGTCTTCGACCTATTTATAGTTGCTTACGTATTAGTATAAAAACAATTTTATCAGAAAGTTACGAATAAGTAAATGTCGAAAAACTTTTGTAACAGTACTTATATTCGATATTATTACAAAAAAATGTCAAGCAGTATATGAAAAATGCCAAAAAATGGCTTAATAATTGTTCCTACTTAGAAAAAAATATTTTATAATATAAATATAAGTGGTATAACAAAAGTTTTTTGATATCTGTTATTATACAATTAAGGTCTTCGACCTATTTAATGTTGCTTACGCAAGATATAAGTACTATTACAAAAGTTTTTCGACATATACTTATTCATAATTTCCTGATTAGATTATTTTTGTACTAATGCGTAAGCAACTATAAATAGGTCGAAGACCTTATAATAAACGGTATTTCAAAAAGCAAGCTCTATACTAAATAGGTAAAAACTTTTGTATGGGTACTTAGTTATACAACAGTGATTTGCAAAAATGCGTGTGCCACATTAGGTAGGTCGAAGACCTTAATACCATAATTTATTACTAATCATAGTCTACATAATGCAAACTATATGTTTATTAATACACCATAAGCTATGTCAAATAAAGCATCATTAAAAAAACTTAATTTTTGCAATTTTAAGCTTGAGACTTTGCTTGCTATTACTCAAGAAATTAATAAAAACCTATCAGTAGAAAGTTTATTAAAAAGATATGAGTATTTGCTTAGAGCAGAATTAAATATTGGTAAAGTACTTATATACAGTTTTAATCAAAAATGGGATATTATACTTCAATCTGGTGTTGAACTCGAATCATTTAAAAATATATCAGTTAAAAATGATTTATTAAAATATAAAGAAATAACAACAGTATACTCAACCCAAAGCTATAATTTAAAAGCATTTGATGTAGTTATACCAATATTTCATGACAATCAGCCAATATCATATATATTGATAGGAGATATTGATGAAGAAAAAGAAGGGATAAGTCCAACAATAAAACATCTTCACTACATTCAAACATTAACAAATATTATAATTGTAGCAATTGAAAATAAGCGACTTTTTACAGAAAACTTAGAACAAGAACGCATAAAAAAAGAAATGGAATTGGCATCAAACATGCAAGCAATGCTTGTTCCAAATGAAAATACACTTCCTCGTAATAGCAAAATTTCTGTTAGTGCATTTTATTTACCTCACTTTGATGTAGGTGGCGACTATTATGACTTTATAAAACTAAGTGATGAAGAAATAGGATTTTGTATTGCTGATGTATCAGGAAAAGGCATGTCTGCGGCACTTTTAATGTCTAATTTTCAGGCTAATATCAGGGCTTTATTTACAAAAGATATTTCGCTAACTAACTTAGTGTATAAATTAAATGACAGAGTAAATCAAAGTGTAAATGGGGAGAAATATATAACTCTTTTTGTAGCCAAATATAACTATAATACTAATGTTTTCAAGTTTATAAACTCAGGTCATTCGGCACCTTTATTTTATGATACTGTTGAAAAAAAATCTAAATATCTCAAACTTGGTTCGGTTGGAATAGGAATGTTGAATGAAATACCAGTTATTAATGAAGGTAAACTGATAATTAAAAATAAGTCAAAAATACTTTGCTATACAGATGGTTTGATTGAACTTAAATATGAAAATAAAATAAAACAAGATTCTAAATTAGTTGAAGTAAATTTATGTAATCAACTTTCTATTGAGGAATCTTTATATAATCTTATACTCGAAGCAGGTGTATCAAAATCAAATAATTTAATTTTTGATGATATTACTATTCTTGGAATTGAGCTTTTTTAAACTATATTAAGTAGGTCGATATATAAAAACAACACTTTTGTTTTTTTATTATGCTGTTTATCAAGCGTAAGCAAAATTGTTAATTATCCATTGTTCATTGTTAATTACTTATTCCTAAACTATATGAAAAAACGATGTAAATGGGTAACTGATAGTCAAATATATATTGATTACCACGACAAAGAATGGGGAGTACCAGTATATGATGATAATAAATTGTTTGAATTTCTAATTTTAGAAACTTTTCAGGCAGGATTAAGCTGGATAACAATTCTTCGTAAACGCGAAAATTTTAGGAAAGCATTTGATAATTTTGATTATAACAAAATAGCAAATTATAGTAATGAAAAATATGAACAACTATTGTCTGATAGTGGTATAGTTAGAAACAAATTGAAAATTAAAGCAAGCATAACAAATGCAAATGCATTTATAAAAATTAAAAAAGAATTTGGTTCTTTTAGTAAATATATATGGCAATTTGTTGAAAATAAACCAATAAACAACAATTATAAAACTATCAAAGATCTACCAGCAAAAACAGAACTGTCTGATAGAATTAGTAATGATTTAAAAAAAAGAGGGTTTAAATTTGTTGGTTCAATTGTGATATACGCTCATATGCAAGCAACAGGTATGGTAAACGACCATACTACTGATTGTTTTAGACATAATGAATTGTTAAACAGTAAATGATAAATTTATTTTCACCTATTTAATCAGATGAGAACCAAGTGTTCTAAAAATATTTATGCGTAAGCCAAATTAAAAAGGTCGAAGACCTTTTAATAAATGTATTGTTTCTATTGGGTTTTGTGAATTAAAAACAGCACTACCTGCTACTAAAATATCAACACCTGTATCTATCAATTGTTTTGCATTGTTTATTGCAACACCACCATCAACTTGAATTAAAGTATTTAATTGTTTTTCGGTTATTAGTTTTTTGACTTGTGCAATTTTATTATATGTATTATTAATAAATTTTTGACCACCAAAGCCAGGATTTACTGACATTAAAAGCACCATATCCAAATCCGCAATTATATCACTCAATAAATTAATAGGTGTATGTGGATTCAGAGCAACAGCTGCTTTCATTCCATTGTCTTTTATTAATTGAATTGTTCCATGAAGATGAGTACATGCCTCATAATGAACAGTTAATATATCCGCTCCAGCATTTCTAAATTCTTTAATATATCGCTCTGGTTTATAAATCATTAGATGAACATCAAGTGGTTTTTCACTATATTTTTTTATATGTGAAATAACTGGAAACCCAAAAGAGATATTAGGTACAAACATACCATCCATAATATCAAGGTGAAACCAATCGGCATTACTTTTGTTAATCATTTTAATATCATTTTCCAGATTCGCAAAATCTGCCGACAAAAATGAAGGTGCTATTAAATGGCTCATAAGTTTTAATTTAAGGTCTTCGACCTGTTTAATAAAATCGGTACAAAAATATCAAAAATTTCAATAAAAATTTTATGATTATAAATAATAATTTAAAAGTTTGAAATTTAATAGCATGTAACTAAAAATATTAAATTGGTCGAAGACCTTACATATAATAAATTATAATAAATTATGAAATTAAAAATAGTTTTAATATATTCAATATTAGTATTTAATACAGTCTTATATAGTACTAATAATTCGTCTGTTAGTGGAAATAATAGATTTTTGGCTGTAAATAAATATGATAAAAATAAACAAACAAATATTATAAATATTTATGACATACATACAAAGACTTGGCTACATTCATTAGAATTAAAAAATCCATTGGATAAAGAAATTGAAGAAGTTAAAATAAGTTATGATGGAAAATCATTATATGCAAGAATAAATAAGAATTATACAATCTGGAATCTTCAATCTGGGACAGTTGTATGTGAGTTAAATAGTGTTGATAAAATAATATTTACATATAAGGAAACATTTTTTCTTGTGTATAAATCGGGAACTTTAGAGGCTTTTAATTGTTTTACAGGTAATAAAGTAAGAGCGTACAAAGTACCTCGTAGCAAAATAAACAATATATTTATTAGTCCTTTAGATAAATTTATTGTTGCTAAAACTGATGATAATAATATTATAATTTGGAGACCCTTATATTCCGATATTTATAAAGTATATAAATCAAAGCACATAAATTTTAATAAAAATGGTAGACTTTTTTCAGTTATACGAAAAGAAAATAATACAACAATTATTGAGTCATTTACTGCACCATCGTTGAAAAAAGTGCAAAAAATATATTGTGATAAATTAATAACACAAAAAAGCAAAAAAAAAGAAAAAATAGTAATAGAAAAATCTGGTTTTGACAAACATGCAAGATTTGCTGCTATTACAACAATTGATAAATCTAATAATACAAATGTTTATATTATTGATATTAAAAAAGGTAATATTCTTGATGTTATTAAAAGTAAATCATTTTCTCAGAAAATAAATATGTTTCCATTTTATTTTGTAAAGAACAATGTTATTATTCTAAAAGCTAACGATTTATCTGCAGCGGCATTTAATTTTTCTTCAAAAAAATTTGTAAAAGCTCTATATTATGAATTTAAATTTAGATTTAGAGAAAAAAAAATAAAAGTAGAAAAACAAATAGAGCAATTTATTGTAAGTGATAACAGAAAATTTATTTCATTGCAATATAGTAAAAAAGAAAAAAATATTCTATATTTGAAACATGCCTATTCGCCCGAAGAAAAATATAAATTTAATAATACCGAATTTTTATCTTTTTCAAATGATAACAAGTATATATTTATTAGACAAAAAGATAAAATTGGAATAATCAGAACGTCAGAAATTGATAGGTTTAGAAATAAACCAAGAATATTATATATGGAGGATAGACTGTGGAAACCACAAAAAGAAAAAGTTGTAGAAAAAGATGCAAAAGCACCCAAAGGTTACAAATATATACCAATAAAAAAATTTAGACATGTAAGTACATTAACCGATGAGTCAATATTAAAACTTAAAATAAAAACAGTTGAACTGGACGGCGATTCAACTGGTATACAAGTACATTTGATAGACACCAATGGTGTATATTATTATGGAGCAGACAAAAGAGCATGGAGACATATTTGGAAAAATCTGAAACTGAAATCACCTTCAGGTAAGTTTAGCAATATTACTGATTTTAAAGTAAGCGAAACAAGAGATAACAATGATATTCCTATAAATATGTCAATAATAATGGATCATAGTGGTTCAATGGGAACTGATAGGTGTCTAATACTTCAAAATGCAGTAGAATCATTTATGAAACACAAAAAAACAAGTGATGCTTTGGCGGTTGTAAAGTACGATTATAGAACCAGAGTTGATGTAAAACTAAATAAAAATTTAGGATATTTGCTTTCAAATCTTGGAAAAATTGGAGATAAAGAATTTGGAAGTAGTACATCAATGCTTGATGCTACCAATTTAGGAACATCATTATTGCTTGGTACAGATTTGGCACATAAGCGAAATGTTATTTTAGTAACAGATGGTCAAGAAAATAGCTCATTTACACCCAAAAATAGAGTAATAATAAATGCTCTAAAAAATAATGTTAATATTACAACAATAGGTTTTGGCAAAAATATTAGCGAATATTATCTCAAAACATTAGCATACAACACGCAAGGAAGTTTTTACCATATTTATAATCGTAAAGATTTTAATTGGTTGCTTGATGATATTTATAAAAAAATGAGAAACTATTACACAATTAGATTTAAAACTACAGAAACAGGACGATTTACATCTTTAATAGAAATAGGTAATAAAAAAAGTACAGATACACTCATAACAGTTTTCGATAGAAAAAAAATAGACCTTGATGAAGTCGATGATTATGATAATAAGATATTTAATATAAGCATAGCTACAAAAGAATATAAAAAATTATCAAGGTCGGACAAAAAAAAATTTAATTATTTAAAAAAGAAAGAAAAGAAAAAGGCAAGTGTAGATATTTTAAAAGAATTTAGTAAACTGAAATTTCCAGATATTAAATTTATTTTCAATAAAACAATAATTGTTAAAAAAACGGATAAAGAATTAATAAATGTTGTAAAGTTTATGCGTAAATATCCTTTTATTAATGTAGAAATTCAAGGACATACGGATGACGTTGGTGAAAATATTGATAATCAAGATTTATCTGAAAGAAGAGCCAAAAAAGTTAGAAGTGTAATGATTAGAAGGTATAAAATAAAAGGAAAAAGACTTAGAGCTGTTGGCTTTGGCGAAAAACGCTCAATTGCCACAAATAAAACTAAAAAAGGACGTTCTTTGAATAGAAGAGTGGAGTTTCATATTATTAATAAATAAAATTATAAATACGTACTTAATTAATGATAATTTGATTATTCGTTGATAGTTAATATATAATTATTTTATATATGTTGTTTAATAAATTTGATTATACTTAATTTTAGATTAATTTTGCGAAATAATTTAAGTATAATTGATATTAAATATTAATAAAAAAATTATGGATAGAATAACTGTTATAGGTGCAGGTAATGTAGGCGCAACTGTGGCAAATGTTGTAGCACACAAAAACTTAGCCGATGAAGTTGTATTAATTGATATAAAAAAAGGAGTAGCCGAAGGTAAAGCCCTTGATATTTGGCAGTCATCGTCAATAAACGATTTTAATACAAAAGTAGTAGGGGTTACAAATGATTACACAAAAACAAAAAATTCTGGGATAATTGTTATTACATCAGGACTACCAAGAAAACCTGGCATGTCTCGTGATGATTTAATAAAAATAAATGCAAATATTGTAAAAGATGTTACAGAAAAAGCATTAGAACACTCGCCTGATGCAATAATAATAGTTGTAGCAAACCCATTAGATGTAATGACATATACTGCATATTTAACATCAAAAAAGACATCTCAAAAAGTTTTTGGAATGGCAGGTATTTTAGATACAGCGCGCTATAGTGCATTTATTGCCGAAGCGTTAGATGTATCTCCAAGGTCTGTAAATGCATTATTATTAGGAGGTCATGGCGATACAATGGTGCCATTGCCAGGACATACAACAGTTGGTGGTGTATCTTTGTCTGAATTGTTAGACAAAGAAAAAATTGACCAAATAGTTGAAAGAACAAAAACAGGTGGTGGAGAACTTGTAGCCTTAATGGGAACCTCGGCATGGTATGCACCAGGAGCTGCTGCTGCATTAATGGTTGAAGCAATTGTAGAAAATCAACGAAAAGCACTTCCTGTATGTGCATATCTTGATGGCGAATATGGACAAAAAGATGTTTACTTAGGAGTTCCTGTTGTTCTTGGGAAAAATGGTATTGAAAAAATTATTGAAATGGATTTAAACAATGAAGAAAAAAAATTACTTGAAACTTCAGCTAATTCAGTTAAAAAAATAATGTCTGTTTTAGACGATTTAAAATTATTTTAGTAAAAGAATGTATTCTTTTTATTTCTGCTTTAACTTATAAGTTAAAGCAGTTTTTTTGTAAAAAAAAGTGTATAAAGTATATTTATGCATTAAATATACTTTCACTATTTAATCAACTGTAACTCAACAGCAATAAAAATATTTATGCATAAGCAACATAAAAAGGCTCGAATAGTCTAAAAAATATTCATTTATAAAAAATAATGTATTTATTTTTAATATAATTGAAAAAAATATACATTTGCAAACTTAAATCAAGAAACAAATAATTAATTAATTCAAATATTATAAAATAAAAATAAGTACAAATGCGCAATAAAGGAGCAATTAGGTTTTTAGCAATTGCCTTAGCTTTAGTGAGTTTATATCAACTATCATTTACATGGATAACTTATCAAGTAAGAGAAGATGCTAAAGAATATGCAAAAGGTGATATTAAAAAAGAAGCGACATATTTAGATTCTATTTCAAATACGGGAGTCTATAACTTCCTGTGGCTTAGGAACTACACTTTTAGAGAATGCCAAGAAAGAGAAATCAATTTAGGTTTAGATTTAAAAGGAGGAATGAATGTTACACTTGAAGTTTCAGTGGTAGATTTGATTAGATCTTTATCAAACTATAGTAAAGACCCAACATTTTTGAAAGCAATAGAAATGTCTATTGAAAAACAAAAATCAAGTCAAACAGATTTTGTTACCCTATTTGGAGAATCTTTTAAAGAAATAGCACCTAATGCAAAATTAGCTTCTATTTTTAATACCATTGAGCTTAAAGACAGAATAAATTACAATTCTACGAACGATGAGGTCTTGGAAATTATCAGAAATGAAACTAAAGAAGCTATTAGTAACTCATTTAATATATTAAGAAGTAGAATTGACCGTTTTGGTGTAAGTCAGCCAAATATTCAAAAATTAGAGGGAAATTCAGGTAGAATACTTGTTGAACTTCCTGGTATTAAAGACCCGGAGCGAGTAAGAAAATTATTACAAGGTACTGCTAATCTCGAATTTTGGGAAACATACGATAATAGAGAAATCTTTGAATTTTTGCGAACAGCAAATGACAAGATTAGAGAAATGGAAAGTGATACAAAAGAGCTTAAAAAAGATACCACTTTAATTATTAAAGATACTACTTTAATAGTTAAAGATAGTACTAAAACAGTTAAAGATTCATCAAATGTTAATCTAATTACTGACAATACCAAAGATTCAAGTAATGTGTTAGTTAAAGAAATAAATAAAGATACATCAAAAACCGAACTTGTTGACAACAGCCTTGAAGAATTTAATAAGCAAAACCCTTTATTTTCAGTTTTAAAACCAAGTACAACAAATGATGGTAAGTTAATGGCTGGAGCCACAGTTGGTACATCGCATTACAGAGATACAGCAAAAGTAAACAGATATCTAAAATTGAAGCAAGTTAAATCTATATTACCAAGAGATTTAAAACTATTATGGGAAGTAAAACCTATTGACTATAAAAAAGATGAAGTACCACTTGAGTATTTTGAAACTCAATATCAATTAATTGCAATAAAAGTTACAAACAGAGATGGTTTGCCAGCATTAGGAGGTGAAGTTATTACAGATGCAAGAGCCGAGTTTGCACAAAATCAAGCAAGTTCTGAAGTATCAATGGCAATGGACTCCGAAGGAGCAAAAATATGGGCAAGAATAACAAAAGAAAATGTTGGAAGACAGGTAGCAATTGTTCTTGACAATTATGTTTATTCAGCACCAAATGTAAATGGAGAAATCAAAGGTGGACGCTCATCAATTACAGGTAACTTTACTATTGCTGAGGCAAAAGACCTTGCAAACATTCTAAAATCAGGTAAACTTCCTGCACCTGCAATTATTATTGAAGAAGAAATAGTCGGTCCATCATTAGGTCAAGAAGCTATTGATTCTGGATTAATATCGTTTGTACTTGCATTTATTGTCATATTAATTTATATGATTTTCTATTATAAAACAGCAGGTATTGTTGCAGATAGTGCACTTATTGCTAATCTGTTCTTTATATTTGGAGTACTTGCATCGCTTGGAGCAACTTTAACTTTACCTGGTATTGCTGGTATAGTACTTACAATTGGTATGTCAGTTGATGCTAATGTTCTTATATACGAACGTATACGTGAAGAATTAAAATTAGGAAAAGGACTAAAACTTGCAATATCCGATGGATACAAACATGCATATTCAGCAATTATTGATGCCAATGTTACTACATTATTAACAAGTGTTGTGTTGTATGTATTTGGACATGGACCAATCAAAGGTTTTGCAACTACATTATTTATTGGTATTGTAACATCATTGTTTTCTGCTATCTTTATTACAAGATTAGTCTTTATATTTTTCTTAGATAAAAATATAAATGTCAGTTTTGCTACCAAATTTACTGAAGATGCTTTCAAAAATATGAAAATAAAATTTATAGAAAAAAGAAAAATTTTCTATGTAATTTCTGGTGTCGTTATAGTACTGGGTATTGGCTCACTTATTTTTAGAGGTTTAAATCAAGGTGTTGATTTCAAAGGAGGACGTTCATACACTGTAAGATTTAAACAAGAAGTAAAAACTCAGGATATCGCAGATAAACTAAAAGTAGTATATGGTGAATCGCCTGAGGTTAAAACATTTGGACAATCAAATCAAGTAAAAATAACTACAAAATATCTTATTGACCTAAAAGAAACAAATACTGATAGTATAGTTGAAACTAAACTTTATGAAGGATTATTACCATTAATTGGTGCCGATGTTAGTATTGATAAATTCTTGTCAGATTATAAGATGAGTTCTCAAACAGTAGGACCAACAATAGCTGATGATATTAAGATTGCTGCAGTTTGGTCAATTATTTTCTCATTGATTATTATGTTCCTATATATATTTATGAGATTCAAAAACTGGCAATTTGGAGTAGGAGCAATAGTTGCATTAACACATGATGTTCTTTTTGTTCTTGGGTTATTTTCATTATTGTATGGAGTAATGCCATTCTCTATGGAAATTGGACAAGCATTTATAGCTGCAATATTAACTGTTATTGGTTATTCGCTTAACGATACTGTTGTTGTATTCGATAGAATACGTGAGTATCTAAATGATTTCAGAAAGAAAGATAAAATAGAAGTATATAATTCGGCATTAAACAGTACTATTAGTAGAACATTTAGCACATCATTGAGTACATTCTTTGTATTACTTGCAATATTTATTTTTGGGGGTGAAGTTATTAGAGGATTTACATTTGCTTTACTAGTTGGTGTTGTTGTTGGTACATATTCATCTCTATTTATTGCTACTCCAGTTGTGTTTGATACAATAAAGAAAACAGAAACAGTAGTAAAAAAAGGTTCTAATAGAGAATATAAAGGTGGCAAGAAAAAAGATAAAAATAAAAAGAAAGAAAGCTAAGGTCTTCGACCTATTTAATGCGGCTTACGCATTCTTGGAAATAGCTATCATGTAGATAGTTGCGTTAAAGCAAATGTAGAAAAACTTTTGTAACACTACTTATATATTGCTTTCTCACTTCATTCAATAAAACCTATTTTTAAAAAGTTCCAAATTTTATGCAAATTTTGGAACTTTTTTTATATTCAAAAACTAAGCAACTTATTTAAAAATGACTATTTTATGAGTTAAATGCCTTTAGGCATGACCTGGTCTTATAAAAATACTAGCAAAAATAGCTTATTTAAGTTTTTTATTAGTTCCTAAAATGTTTTTTTATTTT
>JAOZVK010000123.1 GCA_029938185.1 Bacteroidales bacterium
CTTAATAAGCCATATACTACTGTGTATCAGTATGTAATATTGCATAACAAGTCTATTATGTAGTTATAAAATCTAAAAATAGAAATTTACTTTTTTCATTGTGAAACCAAGAGAATTTGAAGTTCCAACGTTCTTCCATAAAGTCTAATATTCTAATTCCTCGTTCATAAATTTTTTGTGGTGTCCAATCGTCATATTCACAAAGTTCCTGTTCACTAATAGAGCCATTATGATAAATATCTGCTTTACGTTGTTCAAAACTCATATTTTTCACTTCTTGTCTTTCAATTTTATTTTTTCTTTTTTCAACAAGTAATATATTTCCTATAGTATAGCATAATCTACTTTTTTGTTTACAGTCAAATTTTTTAAAATTTTCTTTCCATCTTTCTGGTAAATTTCCCCAGTCAACTATTTCATTCGACTTTGTTCCACTTTTTTTACCTTCTGGAAAAATAAATTCCATTTCATATTTACTGTAATCTATTCTCTTATTCAAATTTTCTCTTTCCAATAAATATAATTCGTATTCATAAAGCAAATATTTTATACCAGTTTGATTACTCCCACCCCAATCAAAGTACCCCTTGATTTTTCCTGCAGGTGGAATGCGTTCGAATAAATCATTAACATATCTATAAAAATAGTCAATATCAAGATAGCCCTTTACATTTCCTCTGTCTAAATCTTCTGGACTGCCGTAAGTCCAAATTTCATTTAAGTCTTCAATTACTGAATCTATATTAACACCGTCTGTACCTTTAAAAAGCTTATTTGCATCAATAAGAAAATGATATGTCCCTGTATTTGAACGTCGTCCTGATACATAGAAAAGTAAGAATATAAATGAATCTATAGCTTTAAAAAATGTTATCAATTGTTCTTTTAATATTTTTTTGTTAGAATACTGCATCATTGCAGTCAGTATAATAGGTGCAAATTGTCGATACCCAATAATTTTAAATTTGTTCAGCCAATATGCAATATCATCATCTAAACCAATTTCTAAAGCAACTTCGTGGAACGGAAAATTTATTTTAAACCATTCTTTTATGGCTGCTTCTAAACTATTCTTATATTCAATTATATATCTACGTTTTAAAACTCCTGATTGTATTTTTGGAACTATAAATTTTTTTCTAAAAATATCATTTTCATAAAATTTAGTTTCATTTCTATCAAAACGCTCATACATTATCCAATGATAACGCAAAAACACGTCATCGTCTAAAGACTTTTTTTCATTACGACCAATATAATAATATATAGTCTTCCATGTTTTACTAATTTCACTTCTTAATACTTCACTTTCTTCTGTATTTAGTATTGAAGAAAGGTATATTAATCTATTTTTCAACATTTCTAAATTAGATAATGGCTTTCCTCTTTTATTCATTGTCTCGAATATCATTGATATTTCCATTTCTTTAAACTCATTAAAATCAAATCGTAAACGAGTTGTAACAATATCAAAAATTCTACTTAATTTATCAATACTAAAATATTTTATTAAATCTTCTTTATAAAGTTCTATTTTATTTTCATTTATTTTTAACTTGGTTAATAATTCGTCAAATAATTCTTTTTCGTTTTTAAATTCTTTTTTAAAATTAGGATAATCTATACCACGTTGAATTTTCTCGGTCATATTTACATCTTTAACATGATTAGAAAACTCTGATAAGCATTTATTGTCTATTTTAAATTTGCTAAGTGAATTAATTTTTTTCTTAAAATATTTTTTTGCATTTGCAATATTTTTAGTATATGCCGTATTTATCAGTTCCCCCTTTGTTTCGTGTGCAAAAATATTTTTTATTAAAAACTTATAACTCGGGTCGTCTGTTTCATAACCTATCAGATATAATTTTTCATCTTTTATATCCTCTCTGTAAAGATATTTTTTAATGATTTCTTTCTTAGAATCTCCAAAATATATACCTTTTTCATCTTGGAAACTATCAATTATTGCTTGTAACAATATAGCAATTGTAAGAAACCGTTGTTGTCCATCAACTATATGAAAAAACTTAAATCGATTCTCTGAATGTATTCTTAAATTTATCCCATTCCAAGATTTATATTTTTCTACAGGAACCGCTTCAACACCAATCATACCCATATAATGAGTCCTGTTATTATCAAATAGATTTAAAATATCACGCCATAAATCTTCAAGTTGTTCATTCTGCCATGCATAACCACGTTGATAATCGGGTATTCTAAATATCGTATTATGAAAAATATCGCTTAGTGATTTCATCTTTTATTGTAATTGAATTGTAAAAATTGTTTTAGTTCTATTGGGATTTTAACTTTAGAAAGAAAACGTTCTATTGCTTTATCACTTCCTTTATCTGTACAATGTACATCAATTTTTTCATCTTGAAATTTTATATTATTAGTTGTTTTTAATTTAGCTAAATATTTTTTATTTAAAAACTTAAAAAATATTATCAAAAAACAAAGTTCAAATTTACCTCTAATATATTCTTTTGGATGATTATAATATTCTATTAATTTCGCTTGTATTTTATTTATTTGTACATTATCAAATATATCATTGTCATTTATTTTAGTTTTTTCAATAAAATATTCATTTTGTTTTTCACTATCTTTAAAAATAATACCAAGTTTGTCATTGATAAATGTAATTTCAAACATTTCAGAAATTTTTACATTTTCTAATGGTGCATTAATATTATTAACTCTTGTATATGCAACCATCGAAGAAAAAAATAAAATTTGTTCATAAAATTTATTATGCAGTCTTTTAAAAGTTAATAATAAACTTTCGTTTACTTTCTTGTCCCTAATTTTAAAAATATCTTTTAAAATTTTTCTAAATACTTCTTTATCTACAAAATAATTTTCGATAGAGTAGTATTTAGTTTCAAATATATTTTCATCTTTCGAATAATTTCCATTTGCTATATCATCTAAGTCCTTATCCCTAAAAAATAATAACCGATTTTTATTCCATTTGTACCAGTTTAATTTTTTAAGATATAAATATAAACTTTCTACCTTTATTTTTCCTTTACAAATGTATCCAAAAAAATTATGTTCAAATATAGTTTCAATATAATTTCTATAAAAAATTTCATCAGCATTACCTTCAAAAAAACAATGAACCGTTTTATTGTTATATTCCGCTTTTATTTGAAAAAAAAGCTTTTTATTCTGAATTTTATATTTTTGAACAATAAATTCTTCTCTTGTCATTATTATTGATTTATTTTAATTTCATAAATAGAGGTTAAATAATCAAAATACTCTTCTAAAACTATTGAATGTGAGTGCGTTGCAATTATTAATGCTAATGGTTTAGTTTCTAATATACTTTCTAACATTTTTTCCTGCCAACGAGTAGATATCGAAATTTCAGGTTCATCAAAAATAATAAAATATTGCTTATCAGTTAGTATTAAATAAAAAAACAAAGAAATAATATGTTTTTCGCCTGATGATAAAATATTTTCAGTATTAATATCAAAAAGAGTTTCATTAATTTTAACTTGTAATTTTTTGTGTTTATAAATTAAAGATTTATTAACAAGATAATTTTCTGTTGTCGCAATGAACATATTAATTTTTTCTTCTGAATAATAAGAATTATCAAACTTATATTTTATATCATTAATTCCAAATTCAATAATTTCGATATAATTATTATCTGTTTGTTTCCAATTTAATTTTTCCACTTCATTCCATACCTTTGGAATTTCATTAAAAGCATCGTAACTGTCATTTCTGTCATCTTCGGTTTCAAAATTTCTAAATGAATCAACAACTTCATTAAAACTTTTTTCAATTCTCCTGTATGTAGGTAAATACATAACAGGTAATTCTGGTAAGTTAATTAGTTTGTCTAAATCTTTATAAACTAATTTCTTTGTTTTTTTGATTATTTCAATTAATAAATTATCATTTGTATTATAATTTTCAGCGATTGTTTTTATTGTTAAAGGCTCTAAAAGAATATTTAAATTATAATCATTTTCTTTTAAAATATTTATAAAATTTTTTTTAAAAAAATCTTTATGACTTGGATTAATATTAATAATTAATTCATTAATATCTTTTTGACTAATATTAATTTTCAATTGTTTTCTATTTACTTTATAATTTTTCTTATTAATCGTAGCAGAAATACTCTCAAATTTATATTCCTTTAATTTAGACCATTGCTTCGATAAAAATAAATATATCAATTTTAATATAATTGTTTTACCGGCACCGTTTTCAGCCACAAATATTAATTTATTATCCTTAATATCAATATTATAGGAATTAGTTCCCCAAAGTTTAGTTATTTTAAAATTTGTAAATTTCATTTTTTATTTATTTACTATAATTTAACTTATTAAATGCATATCAAAAATATTGTTAGATACATACTAAGTATTAAACAATTTTGGTTGCATCCTATAAAGCATAATCTAAAAAAACAAAAGTTTTCAACACTTACACTTTGTTAATTTGTATATTCTTATAATGTGTAGGCAATATTATGTTAATGTTGAAAACCTTAATTATTAACTCTAAACTTTTTTATCTTCCTTGTCCACTTTTTCAGCTTTTAAATCAAAAATATCTTTTAGAACAGCCAAGCTGTCTTCATTTTCAAAATAGTTCAAATGGTGACAAGCAATTTCTTTATAAACTGGTTTTGGTTCACGGTGTTTGTTAATATTTTTCATACTTTCCATACCAACCATAATATCGTTAGGTTCGTCTTTGAAAGCCCATGAGCCAAGTTTAAACTGTATTTTTTCCATTTTACCTTTAGCCTTATTTCCAATTTTGGATTTAAATTTATCAATATCACCAGCTAATACATAATATTGAACTTTAGGGTCTGAACTCATATTTAGATTGCTAAGAAATTCGGCATCTTCTGTAATTTGTTCAAGCGAAGCTGTTAGTTTTTTCGATTGTTTCATACCAAACAATAAAGCAGCAGCCCCCGAAATTGCAGCAGGAGCAAACGATACAATTGTTGGAACTCCAATAAGTATAGTAATTACTGTGGTTGCTATTTTTCTGTATTCAAGTAAATTATCGAATATTGAACCTTTGTTGGGAACACCTGCCAAAATAACGTTATCAATATATGAATTGGCTTTTAGTCTTTCCACAAGATAACGAACTACAATTCCACCAGTTGAATGAGCTAAAATACTTAGTTTTTTATCGTCTTTAGCATCAAATCCAGCATCTATTAATTTTTTATTTAATGATTCTGCTGACTTTTGAAGTGAAGTATTTAAATTTTCATAATCAAAGGTCAAAACCAAATCATATTGTTTTTCATCAATTGCAAACTTCATTGATGAGGCTATATTTTCGGTATCTCCAAAAATTCCGTGTACAACAAGTAGTATGTTTTTTGCTGCTTCAATTTTTGATTTCAAATCATATTCTCTTCGTTTTATTGAACCATCTTCTGCAAAATCGACCCAACGTAACTTTTCTAAACCTCGTTTTTTACCAACAAACTTCATAAAGCTTAGTTTTAGCGATTTGCCAAGACTTCGGCTTTTTGGTTCAGTTGTTTCGGGTATTTTATTTATTGTTATATGTGTGTTTCCTTTTTCATCTTTTTGAGTATCTCCAACAGGAATAAAATCTTCGCCATCGAAAGTAAAAGGTAAAACAAATTCGTGTTCATCTAATCCGGTTTTTAATTCTATTTCGAGCGGATTGTCTTCAAGTTTATCATGGTTTTGAATACCCGAAAATTCAAGAATATTTTCTATTTCGCCTCTTGTTTCTTTAAAGTTTAGTAAATCTGAACCAAATTTATTAGCAAGATTTGGAAAGATATTCATAGCATCGGTGCTTCTTGTTGCAGTTTTTGTACCACTAAGAGCAATATCTGCCTTAAAATCGGTATGTCCTTTTATCAAAATTTTATCATTTGCAATATTTACCGGTGATGCCGAAACCGAACTTTGTTGCTGTTTTATTTTAGCTGATATAGTTTTTGTAGTCCAATCATTTTTTACTTTTTTCAATTGTCTGTTTTTTACCAATCTAAGTGCTCTTGTACCTTCGTCGGCTCTAAAATTTAAGGTTTTTCCGACTACTAAATCATCTTGTTCTATAATAAAATCATCTACTGCTTCGGTACTTACAATTAGTTTAAATGTATCAGACTGTTGGCTTACATTGTCCTCAAGAAACAAATCATTTTCGAGCATTGTTATATATTCGTTACCTTTTTCAATTGGTTCGTTCCATATTGATGTTATTCCAAATTCTTCGGATAAATATATTAACGAAAAATATAATCGTTGGTTTTTATTATGCTTTGCTTTTATTTTTATATTAATATAATCACTTATAAAATTAAATTCAGGATTCGCTTCAAGCTCAATTTCTTTACCAAATTCATCAATTTTATATATTTTAAAATCAATATCATTATCTGAAAAATTTGTAGATTTGTTTTCTAAGTCAATAGCTCGTTCCCACTGTGTTATATTTATCAGAATTGAATATATATAATCAATTGCAACTTTAAAATCGCCTTTGGCAGCTTGTATTAATAAATTATTATTGTTTTTGTATAATGAAACCAAATTATTTTTAATTTCGATAGTATAATTTGTTCCAACTTTATCTTCTTTGAGTTCGATAAATAAAAATTCCGGTTTCAAATCCTTAGCAGCCTCCACTTTATTATTATCACCTTTGATATAAACAAACATTTGCGGACTAGGAATACTAATTAGTTTGGCTTTATATTTTTTTTCTGTATTATTTGATAGGGCATTCATGTTTAAGTCACTACGTTCGGCTCTAACAAGTTTTACGCTTGCATAACCAACAATATTTGCATCTTCAAAATTTTCAGTATTTTCATTAAACAATGCGAAATCATAAGTTTTTTCGGGAGCTGTTGATAAGCCTTTTATTGCACCATAATCAACCTTCCAAGTATCGCCCACAGCATAAACATCAAAAATATTTTCATTTTTATTATTTTTCTTTTCTGCATATGGGTCTAAAAAAATTGAATTTGCATCAAAATATTCATACGATTCAAACTGAGGCGTTTGGTTTAATGCGAGTTTAAGAATATTACGCCTTGTTTTTAGAAAAATATCTGCATACGAAATATCAGTAGATTTATTTAAAGTCCCAAGCATAGCAGTTGTAAAAACACCTGAATGTGTTGCAGTTTCGCGAGCTTCTTCTTTTCTGTCGCATGCACCCAAAGCTATATGTTTGCTTTTAGGAATTGTAATTTTATTATCTTTTTTTAGTTGATTTTCGTACCAGCCACTAAGATAAGTATCTAATGGACGTGGAGAATCTCTGTCATAAGTTTTTCTTGAATTTAGAAGTGTATAAGAATCGGAGTCCCTTGTTGCCGAGCCTGAATGACAACAATCAAGCATTATAGTAATATGAGGATTATTTTTTGCAACTTCCGATATTAATACAGCCAGTTCTTTGTCAGCCAAATCGTGTCCACCGGCTTTTCTGCTATCATAACAAACAAGGGTTTCTTGATAATATTCAGAAAAAAATTGTCTAAATTCAGGAGCAGCTATTTCTCTGGCACCATGACCACTATAATGAAAAAATACAATATCATCGGCTTGTGCTTTTCCCAAGTGATTTCTAAATTCACTTATTATATTATTATATGTGGCTTTTTGATTTAATAGTTTTTCTATTTGTAAATCAAATTGCGAATATTGTTTTTTTATCATTTCTTCTACTGACAACACATCGTTAACACATCCTTGCAGATTGCTTACATTTGGATTGTCATATTCGTTAATACCTACTAATAACGCATATAATTTATTTGCCATAATAATTTGTTTTTTTGAAATATTTAATTGTAATTTGACTCTTCGAGTCTTTTTATGTTGCTTACGCCTAATTAATTATAAAAACTCATTTTTTTCATTTACAACAACAAAAACCATTTTAAAGGAATTATTGCAATATTTTTTTCATATTTTATATCGTTTGCTTCTGCATTTATTATTATTCCGTATCTGTATTTTATATTGCTTTCGGTTATTTGTTTTATTGATTTTTTGTTAGTGCCAACTTCAATTAATATTGGCTTGGGCAATGTTTCAATTACAAAGTCTGTATTTTTTCCTTTCTTTTGACTTGAAAATGATAAAATGGCATTACTGAAAAATCGACGTAAATACATAACAACAATATCTTCGTATAATTTTGATATAAATTCCGGTTTTTCTGTTACTTGTGATAATAATGCCAAACGAACAGAAGGCGACATGAAAAATGCCTTTTTATTTTTATTAATTTTAGTATTGTATCCACCAAAAGGAAATAGGATATTTAATAATTCTGCATCTTCAAGAATATCAAGGTTTTCGTTTATTTCATTTGCCGAAATTCCAAGAGCCTGACTTAACGATTGTAAATTTATTTCGTCAGAACCTGCTAATCTTAAAAGTAGCGTTTCGGAATTTTTATATTTATGATTGCTTCGAATAATTTTTGGTATATCTTCTGTTATTACTCGTTTCACCAGTTTTTTTGTTTCACGGATTATAACTTCTTCGCTACTAATTGTTGTAAAGCGTGTTATGTTATGAACTTTTATGTATTTTAATATCAGCTTATCAGGAGTTTCCAAAGAATTATAAAATTCTGTTATTTGAGGAATTATTTTTGTTATTTTTTTCTTAAATTCATCAATATTTTCAGAAAAAAACAAAGCACTTTTTAATGCTTTTTTTATCTCAGTTTCATTATCAAGCTGTTTGTTTTTTGATATTGTGATATATTCAGTAAGTTGCAATGGATATGTATGCAAAATGTACATTCTTGTTGCAAGGTCGGCAGTGGTTTGTAACAAAAGAGCTGAACTGCCAGTGCAAATAATAAATGCTTTATTGCTGTCATATAGTATTTTCATACTAATACTCCAGTCTGGGTCATAATGAACTTCATCAAAAAACATGACCGTTCTTTTTTCAAATTCTGATATATTTCTAATTGCTTCGGAAATCTCAAATATTTCTACACCACTTTTTATTAATCTTTCTACATTAAAAAAATAAATATCCTTATTAAAATTATTTTCGTAGATATATTTTGCAGTTTGCCACAAAAGCGTTGTCTTTCCTGTTCCACGCAAGCCCGATAGTCCAAGCATGCGAGGATATATCTTTTTGGTTAAAAGGTCTTTTGATATTTCTTTTAGAATTTTTAAATCTGCTCTAGGCTGAAAATGTTTTTCCTCAAGCAAGTTGTCTAAATTTCTTTGAATATCAGAAAGTGTTACCTTTGAGTTTTTTATTATTTCTTCTATTTTATTCATTTTGTTGTTTTTTATTACAGCAATAAAAACCATTTTAAAGGAATTATTGCAATATTTTTTTCATATTTTATATCATCTGCTTCTGCATTTATTATTATTCCGTATCTGTATTTGATATTACTTTCGGTAATTTGTTTTATTGATTTTTTGTTAGTGCCAACTTCAATTAATATCGGGTCTGGCAATGTTTAGATTACAAAATTTGGATTTTTTCCTTTCTTTTGACTTGAAAATGATAAAATGGCATTACTGAAAAATCGACGTAAGTACTGTTACAAAAATTTTTCGACATTTACTTATCCGTAATGTTCTGATTAAGTTGTTTTTATACTAATGTGTAAGCAACTATAAATAGATCGAAGACCTTAAATACATAACAACAATATCATCGTTAATTTTGATATAAATTCCAGTTTTTCTGTTACTTGTGGTAATAATGCCAAACGAACAGAGGGCGACATGAAAAATGCTTTTTTGTTTTTATTAATTTTGTATCATATCCACCAAAAGAAATAGTATGTTTAAGGCAATTCACAATTTATAATTAGCCAATTTGCACGCAGGTATTTTAAGCTTTAACAATTCAAAAAATGCGATAATATCTGGAATATTTGAGTGTTTATTGAAGCCGTTAAAGCTTATAATAACAAGTGCAAATGGTTAATTATTATTTGTGATTTGTCTAAAGTAATAATTTAGCAAATTTATTTGTATCCTCTAAATGGTTATAGTTTTAACATTAACAAACTGTTATCAATCATTAATCAAAATATTGTACCATTGTATCATTGAATAATTGTGCCATTTAAAGTATAGCTTCGCTACACTATTATTAGTCTGAATTATTCATAAAACCTTGTTCTTTGATAATATTCAAAAACTCGTTTGAAAAATGAATATTATCTTTTTTGGTATAACGTTTATCAGTAAAGATTTGAGCAAGGTTTTCTGTTTTATTTATTTCAATCAGCTCTTTAGTTTGGCTTAAACTTTCTTTTTCATTATATATTCTATTAATATCATCGACAGAGTAGTCTGAGTATTTTTCATTATGTACAATCCCCTCCAATGGTAATCTATCAGTTAAATCTGGTGATTCGTCTGGATAGCCCAATACAAGTGTTGTTACAGGTACGACACCATTTGGTAGTTCCAGTATTTCTATTATACTTTTTGCCATATATGTTGTTGTACCTAAATAGCAAATTCCAAGATTATTGTCTTCGGCAGCTATTGCAGCATTTTGCGCAGCCAATAAAGCATCAATTGAAGCAGTATAAAACGATAAAAAATTATCATATCCAGGTTCAGCATTCCTTTGTTTGCACCATTTATTAAACCGGTTAAAATCTGCACAAAATGTTAAAACAACTGGAGCTTGCTTTACCATATCTTGCTTGAAATGCGATTCCCAAAGTCTTTCTTTTATTGTTTCATCTTTGCTTACAACAATACTGTAAACCTGCATGTTTCCAGTAGTTGATGCTTTTGTAGCAGCTTCTAGGATATTATTAAGTATTTTGTCATCAATAGATTTTGATTTGTATTTTCTAATTGATTTGTGTTGCAAAATTGTATCTATCATTTTTTATAACTTATGTATGTTGGACAAATCACAAATACTAATTAACCATTTGCACTTGTTCTTTTAACCTTTAACGGCTTCAAAAAAACACTCAAATATTCGCAATATTATAGTATTTTTTGAATTGTTAAAGCTTAAAATACCTGCGTGCAAATTGGCTAATTATTTATTGTGAATTGCCTTATTAAAAAAAATTGTGAATTAATAAATGCTGAGAATTCCAAACTGTAATTTTACAAATATAAATAGAATTATTTGATATAAATTATTTTACTAAGGTCTTTGACCTATTTAATGAGGCCTACGCATTCTATTAATATTCTAATAATATATTATTTGAAAAAATATAAATATCAGAAAATTATTAAACTAAATAAAGCAATTTTGTTTGTATCTTCCTACACAAAATATTTTAGGCTATCCCGTTTAAAGTTGGACAAAAGGGCTACACGTCAGAAGTTGGTCAGTCTTGTTTATCAGGTATTTCGTAACATGATAAAAATGAATCCTGTTAATCCTGTTAATCCTGTCACAAAATAAAATAATGTCCAATACTATACGTGTAGCCGACAAAAGTACACTGGTCAGACCGATTTGCTCTTACATATAAATTATAACAAATTAATTTTCAACTCTGTCCAACTTTAAAAGTGTAGCCCGTATTTTAGTTTGTTGTTTTGGTAATATAAAGTCAAGTTGGTAAAAATTTATTTATACACAAATTTATTTTTACTTTTTAATTAACATATAATCAGCAATAAAAAAAGATTTAAATCTAAGTAAGATAAAAAGGCTCAAAGAGTCTAATTTTTTTTTATATTTGTTGGTAAGTTCTCAATAGTTACTTTTTGATGCTTTTTTTATGGTTTATTTATATTTGGATAATGGACTTCTCAATAGTTACTTTTCACTTATATTCAAATAATTACCTAAATATAAAAACACTTTTTGTAAAATAAAATTATTTCACAAAAATAGAAATAATTGAATAATAGACAAATACAAAAAGTAAAGATATTAAAATAATAATAAAAAGTTCAGCTATTCGGGAGCATTTCACTATTGTCAAAAGTGTTTTTTGCTTATTC
>JAOZVK010000579.1 GCA_029938185.1 Bacteroidales bacterium
ACAATGTTATATGTTAAATAACAGACAGTTATGTGTTAGCCTGACGGCGATGCCCTATGGGGTTCGTTGTGTGTGCTTTCAAATTTTGTATTTTGCAGTGTATATTACTGAATTAATACAAAAATTGGCGTTGTGATTAGCTTTCAAATTTTGTATTTTGCAGTTAAACTGTCCAAAACGATTATCAAAATCAATGGCATTTTTGTAATGTTCGGGCAAAAAACCAAGTATATTTAAAACTCTGTGTAAGCGTTCTCTACGTAAATTGCTCCTTTGGTATAATCTTCTTATTCCTCTACTTTGGGTACGTTCCTTAGTTTGCGAAATTGACTGCCCTGCATCAAAATTACTAAGTAAACGTTGATCCATAGGAATTATCCTACTACCAACTCCTTTAATGTTTCCTTCTTTTTTATCAAAATCATGTTCTACTACAGCCCAACCTATTGAGTTTGTCCCTAAATCTAATCCAAGTATTTTTTTCATAATTACTAATTATTTTTGCTAAAAATAACTAAAATTTTTTAGTTACAAAAAAATATTATACCTTTGTTAAACAAAATTTGAAGCTAATCACAATAAGGATTTTATTCCGTTGTGAAAACATTTGGTATGCCTCTCTACCATAATTGGGGGGCATTTTTTATTATATATAGTTTGCCAAATTTTTTAAGATGAATATAAGTAGTCCTACAAAAGATTTTCAACATTTATATTTTATTAATTCTCACATTATTAAGATATTAATAGAACTCGTAAGCAACATTAAATAGGTCGAAGACCTTAAAATAAAAATATATGGCTAAACTAATAGATTTAAATACATTTACAGATGAAAGAGGAAACCTCACAGTAATCGAAAAAGTAATTCCATTTGATATAAAACGAATATTTTATATTTATGGAGTTGATAATTCGGATAGGGGAGGGCATAGGCATAAAAATACTATACAAGCAGCAATTTGTATACAAGGAAGTTGTAAGATTCTTAATAATAATGGAAAAGAGAAAAAAGAATTTTTATTAAATAAAGCAAGTAAATGCCTAATTATCCAAACCGAAGATTGGCATGTTATGTCAGAATTTACAAATGATGCAATACTAATGGTTTTAGCATCTGAATATTATAAGCCAGATGATTATATTTTTGAAAAATATAATAGCTCTTCGAACATTTGAATATTGGGCTACACGTTTAGTATTGGATATTATTTTATTTTTTGATGGGATTTACAGGATATCAACAGGATTGATTTTTATCCTGTTACGAAATACATTATAAACAACACTGTCCAACCTTACGCGAGTAGTCGAATATTGCCTTAATGATTTTTACCACCATGATTATCTGTTAATTAAAAAGGTTGCTCTGTGTTTTCACAAAAACACAGAGCAAATCGTAAATATTTATTGATAGCACAGGTCGATATTTTTCTAATATTTATTATTAAATTTTTTTAATACTAGACAAGTATGATTTTTTTCCGTCTAAACTTTCCCAAAAAGCATCAGCTTGTGTATCGAAAACTTCTTTCGAAACATTTGGGTCTTGAACAGCTTGCATATATTCCTTATCTATTTTTCCTTCTTCTACAATCTGTTTTCCTGCTTTGTTGCAAACTTCTGCAATCATTTTTTTTCTTTCAGCATAAACTGGTTGAACAATCATTTCGGCAGCGGTTAAATAAAATTCGCCTGTTAAATGCAGATTTTCACTATGCGAATTCCAGCAATGATACATTCCTGTTAATCCATCAAAATTATGTTCTACCTCGGGAAAACCGGCTGCACTAAAAACAATAAAACCTTGCTCACCTTTTTCAGGAAAACGGTCAGGGTGAACCGTATCGCCATTTTCATTTGTTAGCATATATGGTTTCATAATTGGTAACAATCTGTCCATAAAAGTTTTCATAATTCCAGTAACATTAAAAATATACAATGGCGTGGCAAAGACTATAAGGTTTGCTTCACGATATTTTTTTCGAAACATTGTCATATCATCTTTAAAAATGCACTCTCCTGGAGTTTTAGTCCAACATGTATAACAACCAGTACAATCTTTTATGTTATAGTCTTTTAATTTAAAATATTCAACATTGGCTCCTGCTTTTTTTGCACCGTCAATAAAATTATTAACCATAAAAGTAGTTTTGCTGAATTTATTGTTTCTGTAACCACCATCGAAAACTACAATGTTTTTTATTTTATTTGGCTCAAATGTTTTGTATTCAACCTTTGTAGCTTTGGACTTCTTTTGTTTTTTTTGTTTCTTTTTTGCTTTTGGTGGTTCAAAGTAACTTGCAAAATTAAGCATTAGTGTTGCATCGCCTTCAATTTGATACTCCTTGTTAATAAATGCTTTCTCGCCTGAAACTTCGTTGTTAGAAATTTTTAGCCATAATTCAGAGTCGCTTTTTATTGTAGTTTTGGGGTTAGGGTGTTCTCCTTCTTCATAAGTACATTTTTGATTGCTTATTATAAAATATCCTATTGTTGGCTCTTTTCCTGTTAAATAAAACTGCACAACGGTGTTCTCATCTTTTGCATTTTCTTTGTTTAAACCAAATGGCATTGATGCAAATAAATCTTCTACAGATTGAAAAACAATTGGTGTGCCTCCAACTTTTTGCATTAAATAATTGGGTAATTTTGCTGTTACTGGAATGCCAATTACAATTTGTATAGCTATCGGCAACAGAGTTGCAATAATAGAATTTATTGCTTTGTCTGGGTGATATGTAATTACGGTAAGTACCATTCCGAGTGCGAATAAAACAGCCCAAAAATAATTTAAAATTAGATTTATATTTAAAAATTGTTCACCTTTTGTAACTGCTTCCGGATAGTCTTTTTTGGAGTATTCAAAAGTAAAAGGGTCTAATTTGAACAATGGTGGAAAAAATGCAACTATAAATAAGCCAAGATATAATCCTACAATTACATTTTCTATATAGAGTTGCCCGATAGAGCTTGGGAAAATTATAACAGCTAATGCCCCAAGAATTGCTACTCCAGATAAACCATATAGAAAATAGTTTTTTACTTTAAAAATAAAGGATAAGATTAGATTTACGGAAATAAGTCCGACAATTATCAGCACAAAAGGCATAGTATTTCGCATTCTAAACCCTGAACCTTCGGCAAGAACATTAAGGGCAATTACTGCCACAAATGGGAACAATTTAATTATTTTTTTCATCTTTAATTTATATTAATTATTTATATTAAACTATTTAAGGTCTACGACCTATTTAATGTTGTTTACGCAAGATATATAATAAACGGTATTTCAAAAAGTAAGCTCTATACTGGGCTTATAAAAATTAATAAATTACAACAATATTATCAGTTCTAATTTTATTCTTTTTTTTATTGTGTTGCTTTTGCCCTTTTCAGGGCGTTTTTGCTTTCGAATACATTTACACATAGGGCGTTGCCCCATGTTAATGCTTATGCCCATTCAGG
>JAOZVK010000124.1 GCA_029938185.1 Bacteroidales bacterium
AAAATGATTTAATAGTTTAATTATCAAATAGTTTTAAGTTCGTAAAGTAGAAATACAATAATATATTATTAAAAAATTCCTAAATATGAGAAATGTTAAAATAATAATAATGTTTTTATCAATATCAATAATAATATTTTCGATTAATGCACAAGATTTTTCACGTGAAAGAGAATTAAAAAAAATATTCCCAAAATCGTATTTAAAAAAAATTGAGAAACTTGACAAGCTCGAAAACAGAGCAGATATACTAATGGTAAAAGTGGACGGAAAGTATGAACAAATTTATAATTTAAGATTAAAAGCTGATAGAGAAAAAAATTATAAAAAGAGAAAAAAAGTATTGAAAAAAGCAAAAAGTTTAGAAAAATCAGCTATAAAAGAACGACTGTCAGCATTAGAAAAGTATGGTGATGTTTCTTCTCAAAAATACAAACTATATGAAGCTCATATTAAAAGTTTAAGAAAAAAATTATCTGATGATAAGTATAAAGAAATAAAAATAATAAAAATTCAGATTAATAAACATATTAAAGAAATCGAAATTAATAGACAAAAAGCATATCATATAATAAATGAAGAAGATAAATTCAGAACATTTACAAAAGCATTTAAACTGGAACAAATAGTTTTGTTAAAACAAATGAAAATATTTGCACTATATTTGAATTGGCCAAAAAAAGAAATTAATAAAATTGACAACGAATTATTTGCTTTTGTTTCAAATAAACCTTTAAGTACAGATGAAGTTGAACCAAGCGAAAAAAAAGTGATTTTGGTTGATTCTACCAAAATAAAGAAAGCAAATGATAAAAAAAATGAGATAGTTGTAAAAACTGTAGTTAAAAAAGTTGAAAAAAAAATTATTATTTTTAAAATACAAATTGCTGCTTCTAAAGAACCTGTATCAATTGAAAATTTAGAAAGAATATACAATGCTAAAGGAATAATAAACAACGAACTCGAAGATGAGTGGTATAAATATTCTATCGGAAAGTTTAGAACCTATGAAGCTGCAAAAAAATTTAAAAAAACTATGGGAGTTAGTGGTGCTTTCATAACTGCTTACAAAAATGGAAAAAAAGTTATTATTTCTGAACTGGTAAGCAAAGAACAATTCAAAAACTAAGGTCTTCGACCTATTTATAGTTGCTTACGCATTAGTATAAAAGCAACTTAATCAGAGGTTTATGAATATGTAAATGTTGAAAAACTTTTGGAAAGATTTATATTTTTGGAAAATTAAAAATTTTATATAGACATGAACAACAATATCGAAAAAATATCAATTAAACTATCAATTACAAAAAAACAGGTAGAAAATACTTTGGAGCTATTAAATGAAGGTGCAACTGTACCATTCATAAGTAGGTACAGAAAAGAAAAAACAGGAAGTCTTGATGAAGTCCAAATATTAGCTATCAAAGAAGAAAACGAAAAATTAATAGAAATTGATAAACGTAGAAATTCAATAATAGAATTAATCGACAAGCAAAATAAATTAACTGATAGCCTGAGGTTATCAATTGAAAAAGCCGAATCTTTGAATGAGTTGGAAGATATATATTTACCATATAAACAAAAACGAAAAACAAAAGCTACAATAGCAAAAGATAAAGGGCTTGAACCTTTGGCAAAAATAGTATATACTCAGCGTGAAAGAAATGTATTTTCAAAAGCTTCAAGTTTTATAAACAAATTGGTAAATGACGAAGAAGATGCTCTACAAGGTGCAAGATATATTATTGCCGAATGGATAAACGAAAATCAAGTTGCACGTAGTATCGTAAGAAATCAATTTAATAAAATTGCCAAAATAAAATCAAAAGTTGTAAAAATCAAAAAAGACGAAGCTACTAAATATAGCGATTACTTTGATTTTGAGGAACTATTAAAAAAATGTCCTTCGCACAGATTATTAGCAATAAAACGTGGCGAAGCCGAAGGTTTTCTTAAAGTTTCTATTTCGCCCGATAATGATTATACAATTGAAAACTTAAACCGATTTTTTGTAAAAAATAACAACGAATCTTCAAACGAAGTAAGTACTGCAATAAGTGACTCATATAATAGATTATTGAAACCATCAATAGAAACTGAATTTAAAAACTTATCTAAAGAAAAAGCTGATTTTGAAGCAATTAATGTTTTTACTGAAAACTTAAAGCAACTACTTTTGGCTGCTCCATTAGGCGAAAAAAAAATACTGGCTATTGACCCCGGATTTAGAACAGGGTGTAAATTAGTTTGTCTTGATAATCAAGGAAGTTTGTTATATAATGATGCTATTTTTCCACACCCTCCACAAAACGATAAATTTAAAGCACAAAAGAAAATTGAATATTTATTGGAAGCGTATAAAATAGAAGCTATTGCTATTGGAAACGGAACAGCAAGCCGAGAAACTGAATTTTTTATTAAAAAAGCATTAAAATATAATAAAGGTGTAAAACTATTTATTGTAAATGAAAGTGGAGCCTCAATTTACTCAGCTTCAAAAACTGCACGCGATGAATTTCCTGATTATGATGTTACTGTTCGCGGTGCTGTATCAATTGGTAGACGACTTATGGATCCTTTGGCAGAGCTGGTAAAAATAGACCCAAAATCTATTGGTGTAGGACAATATCAACATGATGTTGATCAAAAAAAACTACAAAATAGTTTGCAAAATGTTGTTGAAAGTTCAGTAAATTTGGTGGGAGTTGATTTAAATACAGCAAGTAAGCATTTATTAAGTTATGTTTCGGGCTTGGGTCCACAACTGGCTCAAAATATCATTGACTATAGAGTAGAAAATGGTTTATTTGAATCAAGAAAACAGCTCAAAAAAGTGAAACGATTAGGTAATAAAGCATTCGAACAGTGTGCAGGATTTCTAAGGATACGAAATGCTAAGAATCCGCTAGACAGCAGTGCAGTTCATCCTGAATCATACCATATTGTAAATAATATAGCTAAGGATTTAAATATTACAGTAAAAAAACTAATTGAAAACGACGAAGTTCGCAAAAAAATTGAAATTGAAAAATATATAAGCGACAAGGTTGGAGTACCTACTCTTAAAGATATTATAGTAGAATTATCGAAACCCGGACGCGACCCAAGAGATAAGCCCAGAGTATCGCAGTTTTCGGAAAATATAAAATCAATTAATGATTTGAAAGAAGGTATGATAATATCGGGAGTTACAAACAATATCACTAATTTTGGGGTTTTTGTTGATATTGGTATTAAAGAAAATGGCTTAATACATATTTCTAATCTAAAAAATGAATTTGTCAGCAATCCACATGAAGTTGTAAAACTAAATCAGGTTTTAAAAACAAAAATTATTGGAATTGATAAAGAACGTAAGCGAATACAATTATCACTAAAAGATGTTTAGGAAATTACGAATTACGAATTACGAATTATGAATTACGAATTATGAATTACGAATTGGTTTACACCTAATAAGTAGGTCATTGTATAAAATCGAGACTTTGTAAAGTTATCCATTACTTATAAGTCTTATACAAAAAATAAAGCACTCATACAATTTTTTTTTATTTATTTTATATACAATTTAATTCTCTAAATTATAATCAATTACATATCATACGTAAGCAATATTAAATAGGTCGAAGACCTTAGTAAATTTTAAAAAAAATGAAAATTATATACGAAGACAATCATATTATTGTTGTAAACAAAGAAATATCGGAAATTGTACAAAATGACAAAACTGGCGATATATCATTGGCTGATAAGGTAAAAATATATATAAAACAAAAATATAACAAGTCTGGAAATGTATTTTTGGGAATTGTGCATCGTCTCGACAGACCAACAAGTGGTATAGTTGTTTTTGCCAGAACAAGTAAAGCTTTATCAAGGCTAAATGAGATGTTTAGACTAAAGGAAGTCGAAAAAATATATTTGGCAGTGGTTGATAATATGCCTAAAAAAAGTAAAGATACATTAAAACATTATCTTATAAAAAATGAAAAACAAAACAAATCATATGCTCATGATATACAGAAAATTGGAACAAAATTATCTGTAATGAGCTATAATTTGATTGCGCAAAGTCAGAGATATTTTTTATTAGAAGTAAATTTACAAACAGGTAGACATCATCAAATTAGAGTACAGTTAGCTAAAATAGGATGCAAAATAAAAGGAGATTTAAAATATGGGTTTCCACGTTCAAATAAAAACAAAGGAATACATTTGCATGCTTATAAAATCAAATTTACACATCCAGTAAGTAAAAAAACAATTGCACTGACTGCTAAATTTCCAGAAGATAATCTTTGGCATGAATTTGAAAAGTTAATTGGATAAAATAACCACCCAAAATACAAAGCCTTCAAGCGAAACAAAACCCGTCAGACAGCTCCAAGCGGTCTGACAGATTGTTTTGTTCGACTTTATGTGGGTAGAGTTCACTGTCTGACGGGTGATTGCAATGCGTAAGCCACATTAAATAGGTCGAAGACCTTATAATAAAATTTCCGAAATTATTTTATAAAGATTATCTTCTTTGTCTAAATTCATTTTTTTGCGTAATCTGTATCTTGCTATATCAACTGTTTTATTATTTACATTTAGAATTTGGGCAATTTCTTTTGAACTCATATTTAATTTAATAAAAGCACATATTTTAAGGTCGTTTTGGCTTAGATTATTGTGTTTTTTTGTTAGTTCTGTAAAAAAATTAGGATGCACATTTTCGAAATATTTTTTAAATTCATTCCAATTATTATTATTTACATTGTTTTCCAAATCATGAATTATTTCTGTGTATTTGGTTCTGAAATTTTTATTTTTTGTTTGAGAATATAATTCTTTAATTTTTTCTATTACAGAAACTATTTGATTGTCTTTTTTTGATAGAACAATAAGTAATTAACAATGAATAATGGACAATTAACAATTTTGCTTACGCCAGAATTACAGCAAGTTACAACTTTACAAAGTGTCGATTTTATACAATAACCTACTTAGTATATGATATAAGCTTTCTATTTTTCCTATCTAATTTTTCTTCAATAATCAATTTTTCTTGTTCCAAAATTATCTTATCCTTTTTTTCTAATTCTTTTAAAGTTTTTATCAGAACAAGCATTGATTTTATTCTTGCCAAAAGTTCAATCCTATCTATTGGTTTCTTTATAAAATCAACTGTACCAGATTCAAGTGCCGTTTTAAGATTTTGTGTATTAGTCATTATTCCTGTACACATTATCACAGGAATATTTTTTAATAGATTATTCGATTTGATTTTTTTGATAAGTTCTATACCCGAAATCTCCAACCTGTGCAATCAAAAGTCCGATAGGACGAACTATTAAACCCACAACAATAAGTTGTGGGAATAGAGCAAAATAGTTTGTCCCTTGAGGGACTCTATGTCATAAGTTCTTTTAATACCACGATTATCATCGTGGTTTAACAATAAGTAGGTCATTGTATAAAATCGACACTTTGTAAAGTTGTAACTTACTGTAATTCTGGCGTAAGCAAAATTGTTAATTGTCCATTATTCATTGTTAATTACTTAGTTGTCGTCCTTACGGACTTTTGATTGCACAGTTTGAAAAATTTTGCTAAAAAAATAAAGTTTACTTTATTATTCTAAATTCAGTTTTTGTGAGTTCTGAAGTTCTTTGATATTTAATATTGCTTGCGCTTGATATAAGATTCGACCTATTTAATGTTGCTTACACATTCTATTAATACTCTATAAAAAATGTGAAAACTTTAGAGGAGGGGTGGTCTTATAAAAATACAAGCAAAACAGCTTATTTAAGTTTTTTATTAGTTCCTAAAATGTTTTTTTATTTCGTTAGTAGATTTTTTTCGCCCTGAAAGGGCAAAAGCAACACAATAAAAAAAAAGAATAAAATTGAAACTAACAATATTGTTGTAATTTATTAGTTTTTATAGGCCCAGAGGAGAGGGCTTACAATTAAGTAGGTCGATATATAAAAACAACACTTTTGTTTTTTTTATTATGCTGTTTATCAAGCGTAAGCAAAATTGTTAATTATCCATTGTTCATTGTTAATTACTTATTTATATATTTTGCGTAAATAATATTAAACAGACTATAATCTAAATATTTACAAATAAATCATACATAGTTACTTCGGTGTGTATTTCTTCCAAATAGTATTTATTCCGTATTGTGGGATATGTTGAAATAAGAGTAGATACAACTAATTTTTTTGTTTTTGTAACATATTCAAATACTGAACGTTTTCGGCGTAAATCTGCAATATTATTTTTTTTAATAATATATTCTTTTCATACATTTCTCCAATTATACATGGGTATTATTGGAGAAACCTACTAAAAAAACATACATTTCTCCAAGTTTAAAAAATTGTTCAGTACATTATTTTTTCTATTCATCAATCCAATTCAGAGTCCTTTTAACAGCTTTTTGCCAACCTTTGTATAGTTTATTTCTGCAATCGACAGGCATTTTTGGTTCAAAAGTTTTATCAATTTTTCGATTTTGGTTTATTTCATCACTATTCCAAAAACCTATAGCCAAGCCAGCTAACATTGCTGCTCCAAGCGCAGTTGATTCAATTATTTGAGGACGTATAACTTTGGCATTTAAAATATCGGACTGAAATTGCATTAGAAAATCATTTGCCGAAGCACCTCCATCAACATTAAGAGAACTTAATTCAATATTAGAATCCTTAATCATTGCACTAAGCACATCTTTAGTTTGATAAGCCAAAGCTTCTAATGTTGCTCTTATTATATGCTCTTCATTTATACCTTGTGTCAAACCCATTATTGCACCGCGAGCATACATGTCCCAGTATGGAGCACCTAATCCTGAAAATGCAGGAACTAAATATACACCTTCGGTCGATTCTAATTTATTGGCTATTGCTTCGGTTTCCGATGCCGATTTTATTATTTTTATTCCATCTCTAAGCCATTTTATAGCTGCACCTGCAATAAAAACACTTCCTTCTAAGGCATAATATACCTTATTATCAATACCCCATGCAATAGTTGTAAGTAAGCCCGATTTCGATTTAACTATACTTTCGCCAGTATTCATCAACATAAAACAACCTGTTCCGTATGTGTTTTTTGCTGTGCCAGGGGTAAAACAGTTTTGTCCAAATAATGCAGCTTGTTGGTCTCCAGCTATTCCCGAAATAGGTATTTCTACATCATTAAACAATACTTTTGATGTAGTTCCATATACTTTGCTTGATGGTTTCACGCTGGGAAGCATTGATTTAGGAATATCAAAAAGCTTCAATAATTCATCGTCCCACGATAAGTTTTTTATATTGTACAATAAAGTTCTTGATGCATTTGAATAATCGGTTACATGAATATTACCGCCCGATAATTTCCAACAAAGCCATGTATCAATTGTTCCAAAAATGAGTCGACCTTCGTTGGCTTTTTCTCTTGCCCCCTCAACATTATCAAGTATCCATTTTATTTTTGTTGCCGAAAAATATGAATCTACAATTAGCCCTGTATTTTCTTTAATATACTCACTTCTACCCTCTTCGACAAGTTGCTTACAATAATCAGATGTTCGTTTGTCTTGCCACACAATTGCATTATATACAGGTTCTCCACTTATTTTGTCCCAAACAATTGTTGTTTCTCTTTGGTTTGTTATTCCGATTGCTGCAATTTCTGATACATTTATTTTTTTGTTAGAAATTAATGTTTTAGCAACAAGATATTGTGTTTCCCAAATTTCGTGGGGATTGTGTTCTACCCAGCCTGTTTCAGGATAAATTTGTGAAAATTCCATTTGTTCGGCTCCAACAATATTATGATTTTTGTCAAATAAAATAGCTCTTGAGCTACTTGTTCCCTGGTCTAATGCTAATATATATTTTTTCGACATATTTTTATTTTTTAATTATTTTTATTTTTTAATTATTTTTATTCAATGAGTAATATTTTTCAGTTTTAAAATACAGAGTTTTTAGGAATTTCTGTTATGGTTTGAAAACATGTTGCATATTTTTATTTGCTTACGAATACATTTACACATAGGGCGTTGCCCCATGTTAATGCTTATGCCCTTTCGAGGGCTAAAAAATTACTAATGAAATAAAAAAAACATTTTAGGAACTAAATAAAAACTGAAATAAGCTATTTTTGCTTGTATTTTTATAAGCCCAGCATTGTATCATTGTATCATTGAATAATTAAACCATTGAAAGTATAAAGCAACACTAAATAGGTAGAAGACCTTAATTAATATTTAATTCTAATCTATCATTTGCTAAAAAAACATTTTGTGGCAATTTCTTTGATACATCTGAATACTTGCCCATTAGATGGCTAATGTGTGTTAAATATGCTTTTTGAGGTTTCAATTCTTCAATTATTTCTAATGCTTCGCTAAGATTAAAGTGTGAAAGATGTTTTTTAATTCTTAGTGCACCTAAAACCAGTACTTTTAAATTTTTTAATTTTTCCTTTTCTTCTTTAGCAATAAAATTAGCATCAGTAATATATGCAAAATCATTGATTCTATACCCAAAAACCGGTAGTTTGTGATGCATTACTCTAATTGGTAGTATTCTAATATTATTAGTTGTAAATTCTTTGTTATCAATATTTACTAAATTCATTTTAGGAATTCCCGGGTATCTTTTTTTAGTAAATACATATTTATAATCGTTCCTTATAGCTTCGAGGGTTCTTTTTTCGGCATATATATCCATTGATTTATCTTGATAATGATTGAATGCTCTAATATCATCAAGTCCACCAATATGGTCTTTGTGTTCGTGTGTTAATAGTATGGCATCAAGCTTTTTAACTTTTTCTCTTAGCATTTGATACCTAAAATCAGGACCAGCATCTATAATTATATTTTTACCTTTAATATTTATAAGTATAGATGAACGTAAACGCTTATCAAACACATTATCAGATAAGCACACTTCACAATCACATGTTATAACCGGTACTCCTTGCGATGTACCTGTTCCTAAAAAAATTATTTTCAATTTATTATTATTTTAAGGTTTTCGACCTATTTAATACTATTAACTGTATGCTAATAATCAGCAAACTACCCTAATAAAATGCGTAAGCAACATAAAAAGGCTCGAAGAGCCCACTTATTTTAAAGGTGAATTTTTTAATGTATTAAGCAAAAAATCCCAAAATTTACTAACTGTTTCAATATTTACTTTTTCGTCGGGCGAGTGCGGAAATCTAATTGTTGGTCCAAAAGAAATCATATCCCAATTAGGGTATACACTGCCCAGTAAACCACATTCTAATCCTGCATGAATTACCTTAACTTCCGGAGTTTTGTTATACATTTTATTGTAAAGTGATTTCATTGTGTTTAGAATTTCAGAATTTGGATTTGGTTTCCATCCTGGATACTCTCCACCAAAAACAGCTTTTCCACCATTTTCATCAAAGATATTAGCCAACTGTTTGCATAATTTGCTTAATGTATCTTTTGAAGAACTCCGTTGCATCGAAAGTATTTCAATTTTACCATTAGCGGATTTAATAATTGCAAGATTCGATGAGGTTTCAACAACATCTTTTATGTCCTCGCTCATTTTGTACACTCCATTAGGCATTGCATGTATTGAATTTAAAAAACCGTCAAGTGTAACAACATCAATAAGTTTATCAGGCATATCAGTTGGTTCAATTGTAACATTTAGCTTTGTATCTTCGCTTGCTGTTTGCAAATACATTTCTTTTATTTCATCTGGATATGACATAAAAGTATCTACTTCGGCTTCGGGAATTACTATTATTGCAACAGATTCGCGAGGTATTGCATTTCGTAAACTTCCTCCCTGAATACTAGCTAATCGTAGTCCTAAATTTTCATTAGCATTTATAAGAATCCTATTCATTACCTTATTGGCATTTGCTCTTTTAAGAATAATATCTATACCTGAATGACCGCCTTTTAGTCCGCCAACACTTACTTTAAATGCTTTAAATCCTTCTGGTACATCTTCTTCAGTATATTCAAAAGTTGCAGAAGTATCAACACCACCAGCGCAACCTATATATAATTCACCCTCATCTTCTGAATCAAGATTTAATAATATATCAGCATCTAACAATCCTGGTTTCAGACCAAAAGCACCAGTCATACCTGTTTCTTCATCAATTGTAAGGAGAGCTTCCAATGCCCCATGCTCAATATTATTGTCCATAAATATTGCTAATATTGCGGCAACTCCGATACCATTGTCGGCACCAAGTGTTGTACCATTTGCAGTTACCCATTCATTATCAATATATGCTTCAATAGGATCTTTTTCAAAATCATGTACTTTGTCTGAATTTTTTTGTGGTACAATATCTAAATGTGCTTGAAGAACAATTTTTTTATGATTTTCAAAACCTTTTTTTGCTGCTTTTCTAATTATAATATTTTGAACTTCATCAATTGTATAATCAAGATTATGTTCTTTACAAAATTCTATAATATATTGTATTACTTTTCCTTCTTTTTTTGAAGGTCTTGGTATTTGAGTTAATTCGTAGAAATTTTTCCAGAGTGTTTTTGGTTCGAGATTTATTATTTTGTTGCTCATTACGTTTATTATTATTAGTTAATATATAAGGTCAAAAATTAAGATTTTCGACTGGCTACTAATTTTAAGTTAGCCACTCATGTTTATACTATATTTCTGATTATCATGCTATTTTGTTTGTTTAGATTTCATTTGATTTATTATTTCCATCGTCTTAATTGATACTGTTGAAACCCGTTTAATTAAGTCAATTATTTGTTCTTTATAATCTGCAAATTTATATGTATTTAATATTTGTTTGTCAGGATATTTTGCAAGTGTATTTTTTGTGTAATTTTTTTCTTTGTATTGATTTAATATCCATTCTATTGCAGAACGATTACCAAGTTTGTATTCAAAAACTTCTTTCGGTATGCTTTTTATTGTTGTATTTTCGTCTAAAATAATATGCTTATTTATCTTATCTATTTTCAATTTTGAAACAGGTTCTTTTTGTAAATTTTCATTTTCAGTAATTTTTAAGTTGTATGGTTTGACTGTATCAAAGTTAATGTGTAAGTTCATTAATTCCTTACCCCAGTTTACCCAAGTGTAAAAGTTATTGTAGAATGGCATACTAGGAAATTCTCGTTTTAAATTAAGTTCGTATTTTTCATGATATTTTGGATTGTGTAATACAGCATAAACATAATAAAAGATATCTTCTTTTTTTATTTTATCATAGTTGTAATTTTCTGTAAATTGTTTTAAACCCCAGTCTGTTATGTTATCAATGCGATTACCTGCTTTATCATACCTGTATAAAGGAAAGCAACTGCCACCACGAACACAAACATTCAAATCAACAACCGTATTACTTGATAATATAACAATATCAGTTTGTTGGTTTGAGGCAAAACAAATCATCTGATTATCTGTTTTACTTGTTAGAAATATCTCTTTTTGTTGAGCAACTACGTCAATTGGTATATAATCTAAATATATTAATTTTCGTGTATATGGTCTATATAATGATTTTCTTATTTTACTGCTGTCAAATTCACCCTTTTTTAATTTTCTTAATTTATCTCGTTTTATTCGACTGCTCCATTTAATATTATTCCGAGTATGTAAGAAGTTATCTACAACAGGATTATTTTCTGCCTTAATATCAATGTAATTTGTGTCTTTTTTAAATTTTATCCACCGTTCCACTTCTGAATTATATTCGTCCATGAAAAATTTTGATTTTTCTGTTAAGTTTTTAATGTCAAAATCATACACCCAGTCATCTCTGTTTGTTGCAACACCTGAACCATTGAACACCATTGAACCATTGAACACCATTGAACCATTGAACACCATTGAACACCATTGAACCATTGAACCATTGAACCATTGAACCATTGAACACCATTGAACCATTTAAAACTTATTAATATAAGGTTTATTACCAGCAAATACGATTGCTAATTTTA
>JAOZVK010000580.1 GCA_029938185.1 Bacteroidales bacterium
AATAAAATTAGAACTAATAATATTTTGTAAATTATTAGTTTTTATAAGCCCAGCCAATAGCCCTCTAACAAAATGCTAAGTTTATTCTTCCACGATTTCAAGCTCTTCGGCTGTTAATCCGTAAATATTATATATTATTTTATCAATTTCATTTTCAAATTTACTAATATCATTATTAATATCAATTTCTTTTATTTTGATAATTTCATCAACTTTTTTGATAATACTATTTATTATTATATTATCGGGTTTTGGCAAAGTAAAGCGTTCTATTGTTGTTTTTTTCAAAGTATAAGCTCCGCCTGCTGTCATTACTCCGATAGCTGAAAAATAAAATTTCATTAATTTACTATTTAAAATAGCAAGTATAAATTTAATAGGCATCTCTTCACTTGTCAAGAAGAATGCACCGCTTGTTAGAAAATATTTGTTATTGTCTAAACAGAAACCCCACTTATCAGCTGTAAGCGGCCAAATTATTTTTTGATGGTTAAACAGTTTATGGTATGCTGTATTATCTTGAATTTCAAACCATTCATAAGTTCCAGGTTTTCGTCCTGTGTCAATATTATTACTTCTGGGTTGTAATTCCAATTTATGTTCTGATAAAAATTGTTTTAATATAGGAAAATTATCTATATCTAATAATTTTCTGCGTGTGAAAATTAGCCATAAATCATCATATTTACTATAATATTTTTTGATGTCTTTTCCTTTTAAAAGCGGTTTTATGATTTCTTTATTTTTCGGATCTTTTTTTATTAGTTCTTTTTGTTTTTCGGTATCAATTATAAATGCTTTATCATAACCTGTTGTTACACCTCTTCGTATTTGTATTGTTTTATAGTCTTTTATTAACTTACCTGTTGTTTCAATTTTATTTATAATTTTTTCCTTTTCTGGTGAAATAAATTTCCACGCTCGTGAATTTATTTCTTTTGGATTAAAAAATATTTTACGTTTTATTATTTCATTTGTTAGTTTTTTGCTGTCAATTTTTTCTTTTTCAAACTTTGAATATCCAAAGTTAGCATCAGGTTTCATTTTTTTTCCTACTATTACAGAACTTGACACAAGAGCTTCATCAAATACGTGAACTTGCTCAAAATCTACAATTTGAATTAGTTGATTTTGAGTTAATAAGTCTCTTAAATTTTTTCCATATTCAGTCCTGAAAAATTTATTTGTGGTAATATATGAAAATAGTTTTTCTTTTTTTAAAATATTTAATGCAAGTTCAAAAAAATATACGCTTATATCGGCTGTTCCAGAATATATTTTATAATTCTTTTTAAAATATCTACTAAATTTTTTAAGTTGTTTATATTCAATATACGGCGGATTTCCAATTATTAAATCAAAGCCCTCAAAATTTCCATTTCGTTCTAAAACTTCTGGAAATTCAAAACGCCATTCAAAGGCATTAAGATACAAAGTCTTTAATTTATTTTGATATTCTAAATCTAATTTATCGACTTCCTTAATTAAGCTATCAATATTTTTGGTCCAATTTTTTCGGTCTTCATCTGTCATTAATGCAGGACTTCGACTTTGCATTTCCCAAAGCTTGCCGCGTTGGTTTTGCAATTTTTGATAATCATTGTCATTTGGATTTACATTTTTTGCAAAATCTTTTTTTATTTTATTAATTGCTTTTTCTGCATTTTGCTTCGTAATCTTATCATTTGTCGATTTATAAATTACAATTTGTTCTTTATATTTTTGAGTAACAAGTCGCATTTTTTGCAAGGGGGCATGCCCCCTTGCCAATGCAAATTTTCCTACAAGCGAATTTCCTTGTTTTATATTAATATCAATATTGGGCAGTGTTTCAATTTCTTTGTAGTTGCTGTTTTTTGTATAATATGAACTCTTTAATAGTTCAATCCAAAGTCTTAAACGACAGATATTTACAGAGTTTTTATTAATATCTACACCAAAAATACAATTTTCAATTACAGTTTCTTTTTCATGAAAAATTGCCTCTTGTAAATCTTGTTTTTCTTTTATCGGATTTCCTTTTTTGCTTAAATTGTAATCAAAGATTTCATCGGTTTCGTTGTCTGTTATTATTAATTCATCGTTAAAAACTTCCGCTCTGTAATTTTTTATACGATTTCCTGATTTGTATTGCAAAATACCAAGCTCCGATTTAATTGCAATTATCTCATTTAAAGCCGAAACAAGAAAATGACCTGAACCTACAGCAGGGTCGCAAATTTTCAGACTATTGATAATTTCATTTGCTTGCTTACGGTTTTCTATTTTGTCTTTTAATTCACTGAACTTTGACAAAGGTTGAAACTTTGTCAAAGTTTTAAATTTTTGTAAAACAGCCTCTCTTATGGTTTTTCGGCTGATATACATTGTTATATAGCCGGGTGTAAAAAAAGAACCTTCTTTATAACCGTTTATTTTTTCAAAAATTAATCCGAGAACTGATGCGTTAATTAAATTTTTCTTTTCTTTTTGAACTTCTTCTGCTGCTGTACTTGTAAAATCATAAGCATCAAGAAATTTGAAAATATATTCTAAAATATTTAATGATTCCTGTTGTTCATTTTTCAATACAGTTTTGTTAAATAGAGGCAATTTAAAGCGGTCTGCCAAACTGCTGATTCTTAATGCTTGCCTTTCTATTTCGTTTATTTCAAAAAGAGAACTGTTTAAATATGGAATATTTTTGAACTTTTCTTTTAAATTTTTTCTATTTTCTGGCTTGCGAGCAAGAATAGCAAAAAACAGTAAATTTAATTCATTATAATCTCTGATAGTGGAGATATTTAAAAATTTAAAATCCTGATTATTATTTTGATATGTTATTAATTGAGCTTCGAGAAGTTTTAAGAAAAGTATCCTGTTTATCCAAAGTATAACAAGTTCGAGAGCTATATTTTCAATTTGTTTAGGTTTGTTATTTCCGTATTTTTCAATATTTTCTATAGCTTGGTATCGTTCTTCAAGTTCAAAAGTTGTTATTGTATTTTCTATTAGTGAACCGTCCTGTTTCTTGATACGGATAATTATTTTTTTACCGTTTGGATGTTTTTCTTCAAGTCCAATAATATACAATAATTCATAATAGAATTGCTTATTTAGTGTATTACTATCATTTAAATAGGATTTTTTCAGTAAAAATTCTGGTGAAAAATATTTATATAATCGGACAAGTTCTTTTTGATTTTCTTCAATTTTAGTATTTACATTTTGAAGTTTTAAATGTGAATATCTAATTTTATCATCTGTTTCCTTAATATATTTTGGAGCAATTTCGGTGTAAAATAAATTTGTTGTATGCTTTGTTTTTTCTTTATTACTCCAACTTTTAAATTCTTTTTGCAGTTCTTTATTGTCAAAAAATAATTTTTCAAAGTCAGAGGCATCAAAAATATACCATTCATAAAAATTTGTGATAATCAAATGTTTAATATCATTATTTTGATTGTTAATACGCTCTTG
>JAOZVK010000125.1 GCA_029938185.1 Bacteroidales bacterium
CTATTACAATAAAATCGAATGACAAAGAGGTATATGATAATTTTAATAATAATACATTGAAAGTATTTTTTGATAAGTACAAAGAAAATCCTAATGCAGATTATAACAAAAATACAAATCATTTTGAGGTAGAGGATATTCCTCCCAAATATATAGAGGACTCTGTTTCTTTTCTATTAAATTATGAAGACTATTATATTGTTGATAGAAATAATAATCCAGTGGATGAAAATAAAAAATATTTGGTTAATGAAAAGATAATTTTAAGAATATCAAGACGTATAGATATGATAAACAATATTATTTCTAAAAAGACTATGTATGATAAAAAAAAAGATGTATTAAAAATATTCATGAAAGATTTAAGCCAGAAAGAAATAGATATTCTTGAAAAATATAAGAATATTAGTAGAAAAAAAGGTAATACAACTGAACATGTTATTTTTGTTAAAGATGAAGAATCTTTTGTTTTAACAAATTCAGTGACTAATAAACCTATATCTACTAATATAAAAAAATTAAATGTAGGAAGTAAAGAAAATGTGATATTACCTGAAAAAACTGCAAATAATGTAATTGATAATATACGTTCAACAGATTTGAAGAAAAAAATAAAAAATAATTATGAAAGGCTATCTGAATGGGAAGAGAAGCGTGATTTGGCTGAAAACCCCGATGAAAAAGCTCGTTGTAATAATAAAATTAAGTATATTAAAAAACGGATAAAAGAATATAAAAACGAGTTAGCAAATATTTAGTAGATTAATAATTTGAAAAATTATGCAATAACCAATTTAACAGTATTACCATTATATGTCCAGAATTGAAAATTTAAAAGATAAAATTAATTATAATAATGAACTGTTATCAGAATGGGAAGATAAGCATGATATTGCTGAAAATCCTAATGAAAAAGCTCGTTGTAAAAATGAGATAAAGCGTATAAAAAAACGATTAGAAAAATATATGAATGAATTAAATAATCAAAGCGGAAAAGTGGAGGTAAAAACAAAAGAAAGGGTTGAAGAAAAATCAAAATTATGGACAATTATATTAGTTTTTTTTGAAATAATTGGTGTAATAGCTTTAATAAAAGCCAAATCACTTGGTAATGTTGAAATTCCATATTTACCAATTCTATTTTTTATTTTCTTGATTCCAATTGTTCTCACTTTTGCTCGTAGTAAAAAAAATGAAATACATAATATATTTTATTATGTATTAATTATAATTATTTCATTAACTGTATCTTTTATGTTTACTTCTACATTCTTTAACTTTCCTAAACATTTGTGTGAATATCCTTTTATTGAATGCAAAATAAATTCAAATACTTCAAAAATAAAAGATACTTCAAAGCTAATTAGACGATTAGGTACTCCTGAAATGATAAAAAAGATTTTAACAAATAAAATTATATATGATAGAAATAAAAAGGTTCTAAAAATTGCTTTAAACGATTTAAGTCAAGAAGAAATAAAAATTTTAGAAAAATATAATATTAGCAGAAAAAATGACAACACGGTGGAACAAATTGTTTTTGTCAAAAGTACAGATAATAAATCATTAATATTAACAAGTCAAAAAACAAATATTCCAATAATTGTAGATAGTAAGAATAATATTTTTAATATTGGAAATGATAATATACAAAAAGTAAGTTTATCAAAAAAAACGATAAGTAATATAAATGAGCATAATGACAATTACAAAAATAATAATACAGATAAAAACAATATACGTTCAACAGATTTGAAAATAATAATAAATAATAATTATAAAAGACTATCACAATGGGAGAAAAAGCGAGATTTAAGTGATAATCCCAATGAAATAGCTCGTTGTAATAATGAAATAAAACGTATTAAAAATCAAATAGACAAGTATAAAAAAGAATTAGCAAATATTTAAGGTAAATAATTTACAAATTGGTTTCATTTAGTTTTAAATAATAAACTAACAATAATATGTTTGATTTAGAAAAAAAAATAAAAGACTATATTACAAAAGGAAAAATAAAATTAGCTATAGATGAACTAAAGAAAATTGTTGATGATAAAACCAATTTAATAATTTTAGAGGCTCAATATAATCAAATAAAAAATGATATTGGCTTAATTGCTGACAGTGATAAAGATGTAAAAACTGCAAGAATAAATAGTGCTTTATTAAATATTTTATATGATTATTGTGATGATAACAAAAATACTATTATGAATACAGATAATAAACGTTCAATATATTTGAAAGAAAAAATAGCTAATAATTATGAAAGACTATCCGAATGGGAAGAAAAGCGTGATTTGGCTGAAAACCCTAATGAAAAAGCTCGTTGTAATAATGAAATTAAGAGTATTAAAAAACAAATAGACGAGTATAAAAAAGAATTAGCAAATATTTAATTGTTTGATAATTACAAAATTAAGTAATAACCAATTAATAGCATTAATTTATGTCAAGAATTGAAAATTTACAAAATAAAATTAATAAGAGTAATGAACGATTATCAGAATGGGAAGAAAAGCGTGATTTGTCTGAAAATCCTAATGTAAAGGCTAATTGTAATATTGAAATTAAGCGTATTAAAATACAGATAGAAAAATACAATAAGGAATTAGAAAAATTAACTAATATAAATTCTAATAGTTCAATACAATCTGATTTTGAGAGCGAAAAAGAATTTAAAATAAAGTTTGGTACTTTTATTATATTATTTATTCTTACACCAATAGTTTATTTAGCTATAGCATGGCTTGGCAAGGGTATTATTAAAGATGATACTATAGATTTTATTATTCATTGGCTTTTTCCACTACCTATAATTGTACTATATTTTATGGTAATGAAGTCTGAAGCCAAAATCAAAGGAGAAAAATATGAATTTAGAGGCAAGGCAAGTGGTGCTTTTGCTGCTGCAATTATAATATATTTACTTAGCTTTATTCCGAGAAGCAACAATAGTGAACCATTTGATCTAACTATTACAATAAAATCGAATGACGAAGAGGTATATGATAATTTTAATGATAAAACATTGAAAGTTTTTTTCGATAACTACAAAGAAAATCCTAATGCGGATTATAATAAAAATGGAAATCATTTTGAGGTAGAGGATATTCCTCCCAAATATATAGAAGACTCTGTTTCATTTCAACTAAATTATAATGGCTACTATATTGTTGATAGAAATAATATTTTGATAGATGAAAATAAAAAATATTCGGTTAATAAAAAAATAAATTTAAAAATTGAAAAACTTATAGAATTAGGTGGCATTAGATTAGAAAACTGTAATGATTATATAGGTGATACTGTCGTGTTTAGCAACAACTCTGAAGAATTAATAGGTATTGTTCATAAAGACTGCTCTATAGTTTTATTAAAACCAGTATCTAAAAGTAAATTAGATAAGAACTATAGTGTGAAAATTAGAAAAAAAGATAAAACAATTAATTTAGATGCTGTAAAATTAAAAGAAAATGAAGAAACTTATGTATCTGGTAAGAATATAAAAGATAAAACTAAAGATGTGGTACCATCTGTTAAACAAGGTGATTTAAATGAAATAAAAATAAAGGTTAAATCTGTTAAAACTTTAAGTAATAAAATAATAGATTCTTTTAATACGAAAAAAAATTACGATAACAACGACCATATTGATGCAATAATATCTGAAATAAACTCAGAAATTGAATTATTAGATTTAAATTATAAAAATTTTGAAAAGGGAATAATAGATACTGATACAATGAAAAAATATATTAAAGAAATTAAAGATAGAATAAATAACAAATTACTTTGATATGATACTTAAATATTAATAAAAACATTATTATCAATACATTATCAAATAATAAATATGAATAGATTTTTTTTTATATGCATTTTATTTTTTATTAGTAATATAAATGTAATAGCACAACCAGATTTAGAAATTGAAAACGAAAAAAAAATTATATATAAGAAAGGTGGTATATATAATATAAAAATAAAAATTACAAATAGAAGTGGAGGTGAATATATTAATAAAGAAATGATAATTGAATTAAAAAGACCTGATAATACCATTTATAAAAAAATGACTGATTATGAGATTGATACTATAAAAGATAATAAAAACATAACAAAAACAATTTATGAATTTTTTCCAAAAATGACTGGAATTTACAAATTAAAATTCTTTTTTGATGGAAGTTCTAATTATAAAGAAATTGATATAGAAGTTAAAGACGTAGTTGAGTTTGATGATAAAACAAAAAAAATAACAAAAACAATATCCGAAGATAAAAGTAAAATACTTGCAACTTCAGTAAAAATTACTAATGAATCTAATAAAGAAAAAAGAGATATATTAGTTTCAGAAATGCAAAATGAAGTTTCTCGTTTATTTGATAAATATAATAAGTGGTTAAAAGAGTATCGTGATATTATTCTAAAAATTAAAGCATCATTAGAATGGTACAATAGAGAAAAAGACAAATATGGAATTGAAAAAAGTAGACTTATAGATAAATTAGATGCACAAGAAAACGTTATTAAATTAATTTTAAAAGAAAAAACTGATATTCAAGAAGAATTAGACAGAAATATTAAAAAAAAGAATGATATTGAATTAAAATTAAGAATTCAAAAAATATACAATTCGTTTAAACTTTATTGTGGAACAATTGATAACAAGTACTATATAATACCACCTTCCAAAAAGAAAAAAAAACTTAAAAAAGTAAAAAAATATGGTAATTTTGTTAGTTATTATTTTGAATTAGGCTATGATATAGGAAAAAATAAAAAATACAATCTATATCTCTATAATACTGATAATGAAACGCTTGGTGAAAAGCACGAATTTACTGTAAACAAAGATGGTAAAGTTGCAAGAGAAAGTAATCATTTTGATATTGGTTTATTTAAAAAGAGAAAAAGTTACTTAATTATTATAATGGATGATTTAGGAATAGAAATTTATCAAAAAAGAATAGATTGGTGAAAAAAATTATAATTTTCTTATTTATTAATGTTTTTATTAATGGCATTAAAAGCCAGAATGATTTTATATTTATTAGTGATATAGAAGCCATAAATGATTTGTGTATAAATAATGATACTTTATATATAGCCACAAATAATACTGTTTTCTTTTCTAATATCAATAAATATCAATTAAAAGAAATAAAAAATATAAATAAGTACATATCAGTAATAAAATTTAATAGTTCAAATATTTGGTTTGGTACAAACAGCAGTAGAATTGGAATACTTGGAAAAAATGAATATACTCTTAAAAGGTATGATAAAAAAGTAATTAAAGATATTATTTTTCATGATACGACAATATGGGTAATAGATAACGACATCAAAGTATTTAAATGTTATTTCAATAATAAAACCATAGAAAAAAAATCATTTTGTGAAAAAGATGGATTAAAAGCTATATATATTGATAGTAAAAAAAAAATATGGCTTGGTGGGCTAGAGGGGATATACCTTATAAACAAGAATGATGCTCCTTTATTTGAAGATACAGTAAAAAATATAACTTGTATTACAGAATATAAAAATTCATTATGGGTTGCAAGCGAAACAGAGATTTGGCGATACAAAAATTATAAAAAATGGGAGCTTTTTATAGATAAAACCTATAAATTAACAAATATTAAAAAAATAGTTTTTGATAAAACAGGTTCTTTATGGATTTTAGCTGATACATTGACAAGATATATAAAGAGTTTAAGTGGAGAGGATTTAGTATTTTATAGAAATAAAGAATTAAATGATGAAAAAGTAGATATTGAGATAGATAGCAATAATACTGTATGGCTGGCAAATAAAAATGGAATATATGCAAAAAAACAAGAATTATACATACCTACTAAAATAAAAAGAAAGTATAAAGATGCTCTTCAAATAGATATTAGTGTTATTCCAAGAATTGAAAGTAGCAATATTGATTATGCAATAAGTCCTACTTTTCAAATCAATTCATATTATAAAAATAAGTATTTCGAGACGATGTTTGCATTAAACTATTTTGCTATTTGGGATAAGACTGACAATTTAAAAAAAATTAAGAAAACAACAGATATTAATGATATTGTTTATAAAGCTTGGGTAAAAGGAAAATATAATAATTTATCTTTAAAGCTTGGGCGAATGGAACTATTGTATAACAAACTGCTATCATCACATAAATATTCGCATACAAAATTGTTTTACAATGCAATTGTTTTAGAGTATAAGGCAAATAAATTAGGAGTAGATAAATATAAGGTGAGTTTTGGTTTCTCGAAAGGTAATAATGGAAAAGAATATTTTTATAATGATTATAATTTATTTTCGAATGACAGGACATTAGAACATTTTGAACTGAATGAATTGGGCTTTTTAAATTTAGATTATTCAATTAATCCTAAATTAAATGTTTCTTTTATGACTCTTATAAGTGGTAAAAGTAAAGATGAACGTAATTACTTTAAATACACTTTTAATTTGTGTACTAATATTTATTTAGAAAATACCTCAGTTATAAAATTAGATTATTATTATCAAAGCGGAAAAAATTATAATCTTGATAAAATAAATGGTTCGTATCTTAATATTGAAATAAGAAATATATTAAAAAATTTTAATATTAGATTAGATGATTTAAGATTAAGTTTAGGTGGGCGGCTTATTGGAAGCAGTAATATTGATGAAACCGAATTAGAATCAAGTTCATTTGATTATTTGTATGGGGGAATAAATCCGTTTGTTCATCCTCTATATCTTAATAATAGTGGTTTATATAATTTATATTTAGAATTAAAATTAAATTCATTAACAATTAAACCATATTTTTTCGGATTAATAAATAATTTGGAGGATAAAGAAAAAGAAGAATATATATACTTTCAAAATCGTTATTTAGGTTTGGGGGGAGCTATTGATTGGAATGTTCCTATTTGGGTTGAAAGTAAAAAACTTTCATTAAAAATAAATAGCAATATATTTATTACAAGTGAAACTTATAGGGATATACGCATTCAGTATAGTAATAAAAGCTTAAAAGATGTACTACTTATATTAATGGTTACTTTTAATTACAAGTTTTGAAAATTAAAAAAATCGAAAAGCAATGAAAAATCAATATTTAATACTTTTACTTATACTATTGTTTGTGTTCACAGTTGAATGCAATAAAGATGATGCAGGGATATATGACTATTTGAATGGTGATTATGAAAACACCTATGAATTACCTTATGGAACAGGACCAAAGAATGGTGGTAGTGTAAACGTAGATGGTTCAGGTTCTCAATTTACAATTAAAAGTTTCATAAATGGAAAACCTATATTATTTGAGATTAAAAATGATATTTTAGAATTAAATGCGCAATTTGATGATACATTATACAGAAGTATAGAATCTGATTTTAATAAAGATTATATAGCATTAAAATTTGTAAGAATTACAAAGGATAATGCAACAGAAACGAATAAAGAAGAAGCAGGAGATTATATTTTAAAAAGAATTAACAAATAAACATAAATATTATTTAAGTTACTTAAAATGTTAAATTTATACAAACAATTATATTATGAAAACATTAAAATACACAATATTTATATTAATACTGATTTCTTTTGGTGATAGTGTTTATGCTCAGGAACTAAAAACACGTATATTAGATAATGGAAACACCTTAGAAAATATTAGCTCGGACAATAAAGATACAGTATTTATAGTCTGTGGAAAAACAGATGAGCAATTACAATTACAATTCAATGGTTTTTCTGGTAATTTTGCATGGTCGGTTTATAGAGGACAAAGTAAAATAAATGAAGGAACAATCACAGCAAGTTCAGGAACAGTTCCTTTAAACGATTTAAACACCAGCAATAGCGGTTCTTATGAATTAACAACCCATAGTACATTGCCTTCCAATACTTTAATTGTATTAACACAAAGTCATTACTCGCCAGATTATGATTGTTTTACAAAAACAAACGAACTGGGTTATTGGACAGTAAGTTCGAGCGAAATAATTGTTGAAAATTCATTTAATACCCAAATACTTGGCAAGTGGACATCGAATAGCTCATCGGTAATACATATTAATACACTCACAATATTAAGCAAAAACAATGCAAGTTCACAAGTTACAAGTCCTATTATAAAATCAATTACAAATGAGACTTATTTAGGGTTTAGTTACAATGTAGATGGTGCAAATAGTGGCTATTTGTATATAGAAGTAGCCGAAGCTTGTGATGAAACATATACTAATATATTTACTTTAAGAGGTAAAAAAAGTGGTAGCGAAAAACTAAGTCTAAATATATTTGCAGGAAAAACAATACGAATTAGGTTTAGAGTCGAAAACTCAACAACAACAAATCATAAAGTAATAATAAAAAATATTGAAGTAAAAAATGCCGAACATAATATTGTTTCGATAACGCCAACAGGCACTTGCACAAGTTTTGATAAAAACCCTATTTTATATGCTACTAATACCGATGGCACTACTTTTTTGTGGAAAATAAGAAAAGGAGGTAGCACAATAATAGAAAATTTAGCATCGCCCAATACTAACTCTCAATATACAGCTATATTGGCAGGCAAGTATTTTGTATTTGCTACCAAAAATGATATAACTTCTACCGATAGTGTAACAATATATTCAACACCAAGTGCTGTAAGTATAACAACTATAGTAAGTGAAATATGTGACGAGTATGAATTTAGTTGTGGGAGCAGTACGGGAGCCAATTCATATGAATGGTCAATAACTCCATCGAATGCAGGAGTGTTTTCTAATAGTAAAAGAACAACTATACTATATATATCAGAAAATTTTAGTGGAATTGTATTTATTAAAGTCAGAGCAATAAATGATTGTGGCAATGGTGCATGGTCTGAAACTAAACAAATATTAGTAAAATCTTCTTATAATGATTTGAGCAAACCATCAGGCGATGCAACTGTTTGTGAGGGAACTACAGTTAATTACACCACTGTTAATTATGCGAATACAACTTACGGTTGGTCTGCTATTGATGGAAGCAGTACACTAAGTACTTCAACAAATTATAATACTGATATTACATTGCCAAATAGTTCTTCTGGTTTATTAATGTTGAAAGTAAAAGCAAGAAATTATATATGTGATGATTATGGTACATTTTCTGAAACACTTAAAGTAACAGTAAATTCGATACCGGAGAGTTTAACAAATATTCAAGGAAATAATAATATATGTACTAATGCAGTTTCGGCACAATATACAATATCCGGCGGAAAAGGAGCTAATGAGTTTATATGGAATATTTCAAATACAAATGCTGGAAGTATTGTAAGTAATGGAAAAATAGCTACTTTATATTTAAATAAAACAACTAATTTAAGTTCTGTAGGTATTTGGGTTACAGCAAAAAATGATTGTGGAACAATAGAATCGAACACTATAAACATTACTTTGAACAAACCAATTAAACCCGAATGGATAACTTGTGATATTGAACCTATTTACAATAATACAAGTACAATATTCAGAACCAATCATATAGATAATGTAAATTATATATGGACTGTTAGTTCGGGAGCAGGAATAATATCGGGAACCGATAATGCAACAGCACATTGGGACAAACAGTTTTATGGTAATGCAACTGTTACAGTCTCAACTGATGGAATGTGTGGAGAAAGTGAAAAATATTCAAAAGTATATATTGTTAATTTATATGACTTTTTACCTACTAAAGCAGAAATAAATACTATACCAGAAGGTATATGTAGTTTGACAGCCTTAAATTTATCATGCAAAACAATATCAAATGCTGAAAGCTTTGAGTGGAAAATAGAACCAAGTGGTGCTGGTGTTTTTTCAAATTCAAATTCAAGTACAACATTAAATCCGATAATTGGCTTTAATAATTATGCATATATTAAAGTAAGAGCTGTTAATGCACATGGAAATGGAGCATGGTCTGATGTTAAAAAGATATTAATTCAATCATCTCCCGATAATATCGAAATATTAGGCGATATTAATGTTTGCGAAGGAATAGCATATGATTATAAAGCAAGTAATTATATAAATACACAATATAATTGGGTAGTCACTGGAGCTTGCACAATAAGCACATCGACTACATATAATCAAAGTATTACATTTCCTTCTGCTTGTAGTGGAACAGTTGGTATTAAAGTGCAAGCTAAAAGTGGATTGTGTCCTTATGGAAGTTTTTCGAAAATATTTAATGTTAAAGTAAATGGTAAAATTAGCAGTAAAGTTTTTGGAAATTCAACAGTGTGTCTAAATGAAACTACACAATATATTTTATCGGGAGCTATAGATGCAAGTACGTATATTTGGGAATATAACAAAAATACTGGAAATTTAATTCAAAGTAGTGATGGCAAAACAGCTACAATGTATTGGAATGAAAATACAACTGAAACACAAACTGGAATATGGGTTATAATGAGTGGTGGAGTATGTGATTATAGTCAATCTCAAACTTCATATATTACATTAAATAAAACCAAAGCATCAACATTTATTTCAACAGCTTCGGCATCAATAAATAGTAATACGACTACGATTTTTAAGACAGATAAAATACCTGGAGTAACTTATAGTTGGACAATAAACAATAATTCTGGAACAATAGCAGGAGATTCAATAGCAACAGCATATTGGCAAAATGGTTATTATGGAAATACTGCTGTTAGTGTATATACAAATGGTATATGTGGAGATAGCAAAGTGTACAAAGAAAATTTTATAGTAAATATTCCTGTTTTAGAAGCTCCCATATTACCTTCGGGTACAGAAAAAGTTTGTAACTGGGGTGATAATACAATATTATCTGTTCAGAAAAATCCAAATGCTTCGCATTATAAGTGGTTTATTAGCAACCCGAATGTAGCAGATATTGAATGGGGTGATAATAAAATTGAGCTTAATTGGAAAACTAATCAGTATGAAACAGATTTAGAAATAAAGGTGCAAGTGATTAATAAGCAAGGAGTTGCCAGTTTGTATTCTAATAGTAAAAAAATTATTCTATCAGCATGTTTGTACGAAAATCTTGGACGTTCATTTCCTAAAACCACTAGTGGTGAACTAAATGTTGTTACTAAAGAAGATAATATTGAAGTTCAGATACTAGATTCAAACAATTTAGTAGTTAAAAAAAAGAACTTTAAAAAAGCGTCAAAAGTTAAATTTGATTTGTCAAATAATGCAGATGGTATTTATACTGTTGTATATAAAGGAGATTCAAAAATGAAAAAAGAGAAAATAACATTAGACAAATCAAATATATTTAAATTAGCTCCTAATCCTGCAAAAGATTATATTAATATTAGTTTTGTTAAACCAGTTTCTGGTACTATTTATATTAGTCCTATTCAAGGACAAAATATACTTACTAAAGAAATTAATGCTAATAATATAAGGATTAATATATCATCTTTATATAAGGGGATTTATATAATAAAATTTAAAAATTATAGTAAAAAATTTATTGTTGAATGATGTAATTTTAGTTATACTTTCAATGGTTCAATTACTCAATGATACAATATATACTGTAAACGGTTATAAACTTACATTTTAAATTACTTAACTCCAACTTTGACAAAGTTTAAAACTTTGTCAAAGTTAAATTCACAACCGTTCTAGGTATACTGACTAATAGCTTAAGGTCTTCGACCTATTTAATGTGGCTTACGCGTTTTTGGAAACTATTGTCATATAGTTAATTGTAAAAAACAAATCCCAAAAAACATTTGTAAGACTACTTAATTATATTATTCTCAACCGGTGGTATACCCTATTATCGGTTTTATTATTTTAAAGTCTTCGACCTATTTAATGGAGCAAAGCCCAGAGTATAAAATATTCAGATTAAAATAATTAACAGATATTAAATGCCTTTAGGCATGACCAATTGG
>JAOZVK010000126.1 GCA_029938185.1 Bacteroidales bacterium
TTTATAAATGTAATAATTTGACAGGATTTACATGATTAACAGGATTTTAAACATATAAATCCTGTTAATCCTGTCTAAATAATACTAAAGAAACTTACGTCTTGTTAGACTACTTATGTCAAAATTTTTAAGTATATGTAATATAATATAATTGAATTTTCGACTATTAGAGTAAAACAATCAAATAGTAAAACAAAGTTAGTAATAATTATACAATATTTAAAAGATTGTGCTTAGAAACATGAATTTAATATTAGCTATTTTTGAAATTGAAAACTATGAAATGAATTTTATTGCTGTTGCCCCCTCAGGGCGTTCATGCTTATGAATGCATTTATACATAGAGTATTACCCCGTGTTAATGCTTATGTCCTTTCGGGCAAAAAAACTTGAGAAATAAAAATTCAAAATATTAAGCATTTTTTTGAACTAAAGAATGCTAAACATCTTATTTTAAGCATCATTTAAGTTAGTAATGTAGAATTAACACCACCTGAAAAAACAAGAGAGTCCAACTCTATGTGGGTAGCCATATTTTTATAAATAATGAAAAAAGAAGTAACAAATGGTTACTTCTTTTTAGGTTCTTAAATTTATTTACACAAAAAAATTTATCTTATTATAAAAGGTCAAATACCCTATTCAACAATAGTTTTAAATGTTTCGTTTACAAAATATTTTCCAAATTCCCAATCTTTTTTAGCATATTTTTTCAGTTCTGAATCTTTTTCAAAAGCAGTTTTTAGGTTTGTAAATACTTCGTCAGCTTTTCCTAATTTTGAAGCAACAATAGCTTTTAGGTAATAGAATTTACCAAAATCTTTACCACTCATTGAGTTTAGCGTAGCTTCAGCATTGGCAGTTTCTTTATTTAACAATTGAGCTAAAGCTTTATTAAATGTAGCACTAGTTCCAAAATTTGTAACAGCTTCGGGATATTGAGCTTTCATTATATTAATAACACCCATATTGTAACCAAGAGCATCAGATGTTACACCTGCATTTTTAGCTTCTCTAAAATATTTTTCAGCTTCTTCAACGTTTCCGTTTGCTAATGCAATAACACCAAGGTTGTTTAATATTACACCATTATTAGCATCTTTAGTATTAGCTGTTTCAAAAGCTTGTTTAGCATCTGCCAATTTATTTTGTTTTGTATATATATCACCTAAATTATTGAAACCTCTCCAGTCATTTGGAAACGATTCAGTGTATGATTTATATATAGTTGCTTTCTTTTCCAAATCATCAATTAAAGATGTAACATGAATAAGTTCATTAGCTGATAAGGATTTTGGATTAGATAATGCTAAATTTTTCATTTCTTCATCAGTTTTGGATTTGCCTTTAAAACTTATTTTCATAACAGAACGTCTTAATTTAGGCAAAACTGTTGTTTTTAAACTTTCAAAAGCCTCTGAAATATTTTTAATTTCACGCTCTCTTACAATAGGGTCTTCATACATTGTAAGTACTCTGGCAATTAATTCTTTATCTTTTAAACTTGATGCATCTAATTCTTTTTTGAATCCTGTCCAATCTTCATCTGAAGTCGATTTTCGAGAAAGAAAATCTTTATCTTTAACTTTATCAACACCTTTTAACGATCTTTTTAAATATGTATCTGCAGATTTTCCTCTTTTGCTAACTAAATCTTTATTAACTTCAAGAGGACCATCAGGAGAAGCGTAGCTATATATTTCAACACCTGAAAGAACTTTTGTTTTGTCAGAACTCATTGTTTTTACTGTTTCAACAAGTTTTTTTACTTCTGGTTTGCTTGTTTGTGATGAACGTACATTAGATTTTTGTAGTTCGTAGTATATAATTGCATTTAACGATCCTTCGCTTGATGATTCAAGAGTAACAGTAGATGCAATAGTTTTACCTACTTTTGTTCCATTACCGCTATCTATAAGCAAACCATCTTCAACTAATTTAGAAGTTGTTATAACACCATCTGCTAATTTTATTGGTTTTAAATCATGGTTTTTTCCAGCTAGAGTTATTCTAATTTTTATTTCTAATTCAGAATCTCGCATTGCATCTACATATGGTATCTCTTCATCCATAGTAAAGCTACCACCTTCGGCAAACTTAATCACGTCATTGTTTCCTTGAAAACTTTCGCCTTGAATTGTTTTGCTTTGTAATGATTTTTCCTCTTTACCATATTTCAAAATAGGAGTAATGACAATAAGCGCATTTTTATCAAAATAACTTTTAGGAAAACTTCCAGTTAATTTTACAGCTACTTTTTCAGCATGCAGTTCCAAAGGGTTAGGTGTTACACTGTGTTTAACTTCTTTTGCTCTTTCTGCCATTTTGCTTAAACCATCACAACTACTTAGAGCAAACACCATGATAATAATTGTAATCAGGTATGTGTAATTTGTTTTTTTCATAATTGATAAATAAATTGTTTTATAATTAATAATATCTCATTTATAATTGCAAATTTAATAATAGATTCTTATAAAAAAAAAAATATGTTTATTTTATAAATAATATTATAAACACCAAAAAGTAATCATATTAATAAAATTACAGCTTTATATTCAATACATTTATAAAATCACTCTATTAATACCTTTTTTATATTTTTTATTAATAATTGTATCAACGATTAACTCATAATCGGCTAAATTATTTACAAAATCTATGCCATTTGTATCTATAAGTAAAAAGCTTATATCATGTTGCTGTTTCATATAGTCAAAATATCCTTTTTGAATTTTTTCTAGATATTCTATTTCTATTTTTTGTTCGTATTTTCTACCTCTTTTTTTTATATTTTTCAATAAATTTTCAATACTTAGATATAAATATACATACAAATCAGGTTTTGGTAACGATTGATAAATAATATTAAATATTTTTCTATATAACTTATATTCATCATCTTTAAGGGTTGTTTGAGAAAATATCAAAGATTTAGTAAAATAATAGTCAGTTGTAATAAATGATTGGAATAAATCGCGTTTTGTTAATTCATTTTTTAATTGATAATATCTGTCAGCAAGAAATGATAATTCAAGTTGAAACGAATATCGTCTAGGATTTTTATAAAATTTTGGTAAAAATGGGTTTTCAGCAAATTGTTCCAATATAAGTTTTGAGTTAAATTGCTCAGATATTTTTTTAGATAAAGATGTTTTTCCAGCACCAATATTTCCTTCAATTACAAGGAAATTAAAATTTGTTTTAATCATTCTTTATATATTTTTTCTCTTATTTGTAATAGAGTACTCCTAAAGATTATGTTTAGAAACATACTTAACTAAATTTTATTAGTAAGCAATATTATTAAATACAAATGATATGAAATTGTATTTAATTGTAATAAAATTATGTAAAGTTAAGGCATTTATCTGTATATTTGATTTTTTAAAATATAAACTGTTAGGTGGAATTTAAAACTTGCCGAAAATAAACTATGTCAATAGTGGAAATTTTATAGGAAAAGAGTTTGATAATGTCATTTTCACAACTACACCAGTGAAAGTATTGGAGCGTCCAGATAAGTTTTAAAGTATAAATAATATTTACTGAAATACAGCTAATTATATATAAAAAAATTGAGCTATCGCTTAAACATTGTGAAGAGAAGCTACTAACAAAATTGCTAAATTATTACTTTAAATAAGGTCTTAGAGCTAATTAATGTGGCTTATACATTTTTATAAATCGCTATCATATAGCTAATTGAACAAAAACATATTTATGAACATAAATTTTATACTTAATAGAGCAAAAAATATTATAATAAGTCCAGTTAAAGAATGGCAAATAATAAAAGAAGAGAATATAGAAAACGATAGACTTATAACAAACTACGCTATTCCATTTGTTATTCTTAGTTCAATATCTATATTAATAAGTAATATAAATACAGTCGGTTTTTCAAAAGCTATATTAAATGCATCGGTAAGTTTTGTATTAATAATAGTTAGCTTGTATCTTTCGGCAATGATACTCAATGAAATAGCACCATTTTTTAATACAAAAAAAAATATTAATGCTGTATATAAGCTCGTAGTGTATTCGTCTACTCCATCTTTTATTATATCAATTATTGTTAATTTAGATTATAAATTCATGTTATTTAGTTTATTGAGCTTATATTCGGTTTACCTTTATTGGACAGGAATACAACCACTTTTAGAAACACCCGAAAAAAACAAAGTTCATTATATTGTTGTATCCATTCTGCTTATGTTTAGTATTAAAATGATTCTTGCATCAATAGTTTTAGCTTTGGTTTATAAAATACAAATTCAATTATGAGTAAAAACAAAATAAACGAATATATATTAAATCATATTAGTGATGAAGATTCGGTATTAAAGGAACTTAATAGAGAAACAAATCTAAAAGTATTAATGCCGCGTATGCTATCAGGACATTTGCAAGGAAAGCTGCTCGAAATGTTAAGCAAAATGATTAAACCAAAGTATATTCTCGAAATAGGAACATACACAGGATATTCAGCAATATGTTTAGCCAAAGGGCTTCAAAAAAATGGTATGCTTCATACTATTGAAATTAATGATGAATTACAAAGTCTAATCATTAAATATTTAAAAAAGGCAGGTGTAAACGAATCCGTAAAACTACATATTGGCAACGCAATTGATATTATCAAAACTTTAGATTATAGTTTCGATTTAGTTTTTATTGATGGCGACAAGAGGCAGTATATCGAATATTATAATGCAATATTTGAAAAACTAAATAAAGGTGCTTACATAATAGTTGATAATGTGTTATGGGGTAACAAAATAATTGAAAAACCCCAAAACAACGATTTATATACTAAAGGAATAATTGATTTCAACAACTATGTTTATAAAGACACAAGAGTAAGCAAAATAATTTTACCAATTAGAGATGGTATTATGCTACTTCAAAAATTATAGGACTCTTCGAGTCTTTTTATGTTGCTTACGCCTAAGGAATTTTACTATACTAGAAAAGCTTGAAAACTTATCTTTCCAAAAGTTTAAAACTTTTGGAAAGTTCTTATAACTACGATATATGCGTAAGCAACTATAAAAAGGTCGAAGACCTTATTTTTTTCTATTTAGTAAGCTGAATTTTCTTTTTCCAGCACTTTTAAAAATTAGTTTTCCCAAATCAATTGCAGAGTCAATAGCATTATGACTAAGAATATCAAAAGTAAGATGAACCGATTTTTCTATTGCTTCATCAGTCTTTTCAAAATCACTACTATTATCGTTTATCCAAAATTTTAATACAAAAATTAATTTTGGCCATAAAAGATTTTTTAGTTTATCACCAAAGAACATTCTATTTGGTATTTCTCCAGTGCTAATTCCTTCTTCGTATAGTTTATCAATAAATGAATTGAAATGATTTCTAAATTTTCTCATATCCTTAATCCAAGTATTAACAGCTTTTGTATTTTTAAGTAAATATCTTACATAATCATGATGAGTTTTTAAAACATCGAATAAAGTGTAATAAAAGGCAAGCATTTTTTCTCTTACAGAGTATTCATTATACTCGTCATCATTATTTAAAATATCAAATGTTTCATTAAAAAATATTTCCCATACCGATTCGCGTAAATCAAGCATTGAAAGAAAATGGTCATTAAAATTTCCTTCCGAAATATTTCTTTGTTCCAAAAAATCGGACAAAGCAGGGATGTTTTTTTTTCTTGAAACAAAACTTATATACAAATCTATTATTTCATTCTTATTTTTCATTCGTAAACAATTTATTTATTAAGTAGGTCGATATATAAAAACGACTCTTTTATTTTTTTATATTATGTTGTTTATCAAGTGTAAGCAACTATAAATAGGTAGAAGACCTTAGTGTTTATTATGTTCATTAAATTTTTCAAGTCTTTCTTTTAGTATATTCATTTTTTCAAAACTTGTTTGAGAAACACATGCTCTAAGACCTTCGTTTCTGTGACTTCCTGTAATATCTAACGAAATTGAGCTAATTCCGTAGTAAAGCATCTCTTCAAGCAAATCGACTCCTGAAAATCCAGGATATGAGAATGTAAAATAAAAACCATCAGCAATTGGCTTATCTTCATCTTTATCGTAAACTATTTTGAAACCATTATCAGTGAATAGTTTTTTCATAATCTTAGCCCTTTTGCCATACTCACTTACATTACTAACAAAATTATATTCGCCATCATTTGCAGCTTTTAACATTGCTGCCAATCCATATTGTGTCGAATGAGATACACCTGCCGATAAAGCATACAATGCACCAAAAATCATTGAATATCCAAAACCATCTGATGTATAATAACGTTTCAAATCAGGATATCGTCTTACAAACAGTTTGTCAGAAACTATTATTAATCCAATTCTTTGACCTGCATAGCTAAAAGCCTTTGAACTTGAAACCAACAACACATAGTTATCTGTATATTTTGCTACTGTGGGCTGAAATGGTGCTTTCCCAGGTATTGAATAGTCTTTGCGAAAATCCATTCCAAAATAAGCTAAATCCTCAACAATAATTGCATCATATTTATTTGCCAATTCGCCAATTATCTTTAATTCTTTATCAGTAAAACATATCCACGACGGGTTGTTTGGATTAGAATATAGTACACTTGAGGTTTTTCCTTTTTTTAGATATTCTTCTAATTTATCTCTAAGTTTATCGCCTCTGTAATCATATACATCAAAGGATTCGTATGTATGTCCAAGAACTTTACATTGTTGCTTTTGCACAGGAAATCCTGGGTCAATAAACAAAGTCCCTTCCTTGTTTTTATCGCTACGATTTGCTACAAGAAAAGTTGCAATTGCTCCTTGCATTGCACCTACTGATGGCAAACAATGATGGGGTTGAACATCAATATCAAGAAACATCTTAACAAAACGAGAAGCTTCTTCTTTTAACACACTTACGCCTTCCATCATAGCATATTTAGAAGCAAATCCATTTTTTAAAGCCTCTATTTCTGCTAATATTCCAATTTTGGGAGGTTCTAATCCAGGAACGCCCATTTCCATTCTTATAAAATCTATACCACTTTCGTTTTCTATTCTATTGACCAAGCGAACTACTTCGCGTATTGAGCCATTGCCAACTTTTTTAAGACCACTTCCTAAGATATGTTTCTTTACAATTTTACTATCAATTAGGGTTTCTTTATTCATAATATTTTTCACTTTTATGTATGAGCCTATATTTTCAAGCAATGTACGTAAATATTATTATATAAAAAATGCTTTTTTTCATATCTTAATAATTTAAGGTCATTTATCTATTTAATAATATAAATTTTGGATTAGATATCAGCTATTTAGCTTAATAAAATGCGTTGTTTTTTGTTAGACTACTTAAAATAAATAAGGTGATAATATTTATGCGTAAGCAATCTAAAAGACTCGAAGAGTCAAAATATTTTGAATATTTCTTTAAAATGCATAATTTTACACCCAATATACTTCTAAGGTCTTTGACCTATTTAATGTGGCTTACGCATTTTTGTAAATTACTATTATGTAGTTAATTGTACAAAAACAAATGTTGAAAAACTTTTGTAAGGCTACTTAATACTTTAATGATACAACAGTATTGTCTTTTGATTAGCAGTCTGTTACGTATTGTATGTAAGCAAAATGGTTCATTGTTAATTATTAATTATTTATATATTATGTCAAATAAAAAAATCACAATAAAAACTGCTGAGAAGCTAGGATTAAATGAAAATGAATTTAATAAAATAGAAGAACTTTTAGGTCGAAAACCAAACTATACCGAGCTTTATATTTTTTCAATAATGTGGTCTGAAATTATTTCAAATAAAAGCTCAATAAAATGGTTGAGTAGAATAAAAGCTTATAACGAAAACTTAAATTATATTGATATTGATGATGAATTAATTGGGATTTTAAAAATAGAATCGTATAATAATTCTTCAATAAAAAAAATACCAAATAATGTAAATGCAATTGTAGGAGTAAACAGACGTGTTTATACTGAGGGTTTTAGACCAATAGCTCAACTTAATTCTTTAAAATTTGGTGATTTAAATTCAAAACGTACAAAGTTTGATTTACAAAACATAATTTTGCAAACAGGCAATTATATTAACTCATTAGGAGTGCCCATAATTAATGGTGATGTTTCTTTTAATAGTAGATATGGAACAAACTATTTAGTAAATACAATGTCGGTTGGGCTTAGAAAAAAAACACTAGACAACTCGTTTTCATATAAAAAAGGACATAAAATATACGCCATAAATCCAATAATAGAAAAATCTAATGAAAATATTAATATAAATATTTCTGAAACAAAAATTGAGGATTCATATCATGAAAAAATATTGATGGAAGCAATTCTTGAAACAATTGACTTAGGTTTAGCTATAAAAATTCAAGATATTTCAAAAGGAAGCATTATAAATACTGCTTTTAAAATATCTGATAGTACAAATTGTGGTATCAAAATAGATTTATCGAAATTTTCAATAAATGATAATATTGAAACACCTGAAATTCTTTTTTCAAAATTTAATGAAAAAATGCTAATTGTTTGTAATGATGAGATTGAGGATAAATTATTACACGTTTTTGATAAATGGGACTTGAAATGCAATAAAGTTGGAGAGCTTATTAAAGAAAAAAAGGTACAATTTTATACTGACAAACAAATTTTAGCTGATATTCCATCTAAAATAATGGAGTATTCTAAGATTTTTTCCGAATTTGACAATGAAGCAAGCGAACCTGAATACAATCAAAAAATAAAGAGCTATAATATAAAAAATATAGCAATGCCCGAGGACATGATTGAACTTGCCCAAAATATTATTGAAAACCCAAATATTGCATCAAGGAATTGGATTTATGAACAATATGATACAATGATTGGAACTGCAAATATGATTACAAATTTCCCTTCTGATGCAGGAGTTATTAATTTGAAAAATAGTAAAAAAGCATTATCTATTGTAGTATCAGCCAATTCCAGATATGTAAATTCAAACCCTCGTATAGGAACTCAAATTGTAATTGCCGAAGCAGCAAGAAAAATTATTTGTTCGGGAGCTAAACCTATTGCTTTTTCGAGTGGTCTTAATTTTGGAAATCCAGATAATCCAGAGGTTTATTGGCAATTTTTAAATGTAAGTAAAGGAATTAACAAGTCTATCAAAAGATTAGAAATTCCCATTACTGATATCAACATGAGTTTTCATAACGAAGCAAATATCGAAGGACAGACAAAGCCAATTTTCCCAACTCCTGTTATAGGAATGTTAGGAATATTGGAGGATAAAAACAATCAAATGACTACATCATTTAAGAATAAGGGCGATATAATTTTTTTGATTGGAGAATCAAGAAATGATATTTCTTCATCAGAATATTTAGCAAGCTACCATAATGTTGATTTATCTCCAACTCCATATTTTAACCCCGAAAAAGAATATAAGTTACAAGAAGTTGTAAAGGGAGTAATAGAAAAAAAACTTGTTCGTTCTGCACATAGCTTATCTATTGGTGGATTATATGCCTCACTTATAGAGTCGTGTATGACGTTTGAGTTTGGATGTGATATAATGAGTGATTCCGATATTCGTATTGATTCTTTTCTTTTTGGAGAAGCTCAAAGTAGAGTATTGTTATCGGTTACACCAAACAAAGAAGCCAATTTTATTGATTATATGATTGCTAATAAAATTCCATGTTTGGCATTAGGGCATGTAACAAAAGGCGAAATTCGTGTTGATGGTATATCATATGGTTTTATAAAAGATATTAAAAAATCATATAACAATGCTTTAGAAAATCTTATTTTAAGTAAATAAAAGGAATCTAATAAATAAATTTAGGCGTTTTTCATATATACTCTAAACGGTTATAGTTTTAACATTAACAAACTGTTATCAATTATTAATCAAAGTATTGTACCATTGTACCATTATACCATTGTACCATTAAAAGTATAGTAGCTTTTAATACAATTACAAATTTAAAGATGAGTAAATCTAAATTTATTGAAGGTAAAAAATATCTATTTAAACTTATAAAAATCATAACATTAGAAGAGGAGTTTTATATACTTGAAGATATATATAAAAAAAGACATATGCTGTCTACCTTCTATTTTAAAAATTATGATATTAAAGTTAATGATAATATTGAATGTTATATAGACAATGTAGATTGCAATGGAAAAACTGTTTTAGAACCAGAACATCCGCACTATAAATTAAATACAGAATATTTTTTTAAATTCGTAAAACTAAAGGTTGTTGAAGATACACCTTCGTCAAGGCTTTCAACTAAAAGCCATAAAAATATAATATATGATATAATAGTTGAGGATATTTATGGAAACGAACATAATGTAGAACCATATGAATGGCAAAAAAGAAAAACTTATAAACCAAAAACCATTAAGTGTAAATTGGAAAGGATAACAAGAGGTTATTTTGTTTTGATTAATAAAGAACCATTAAATAACAAAAGAAAAATATCAAAGTTTTTTGAAAAACTAAAAGGTCTCTTTGACAATGGTATATCTTGATATTAAGTAGGTCATTGTATAAAATCGAGACTTTGTAAAGTTGTAACTTACTGTAAATCTGGCGTAAACAAAATTATTAATTACTTAGTAGGGCTACCCGTCAAAAGCTGGATAGTCTTGTTTATCAGGCATTAACAAGATTTTAAACATATTAATCCTGTTAATATTGTCTAAGTAATACTAAAGAAACTTATGACTTGTTTCAGTAGAATGTAAAAAATAAGATATTTCTATGATAATTAAAGCATTACTTTAAATATTATTTCTGTATAATATATTCTACATTCGATATAAATCGGGCATTTTAATTTGTCATTGTTTTTGTTCAATTTGATGCTTTTTGTGAGTTCTGAGTTTATATTTTAATAATAGCCCAATAAATCCCCTTAATAACATCGCTCATTTTATCAAAGTCAAGAGTTTCGATTACGTCATGTTTGGTATGATAGTTTTTATTCCTATAAAATGATGTATTAGTCACCATTATTGCTTTATAGCCTTGTTTCCAATAATTTCTATGGTCAGAGAAATCTATTCCTTGCAGAAATTTAGGTGCATTTATAGAACGTACATCAACCTTTGATATATTTTGCATTTTACGTTTAAATTTTCTGGTAATAAAACCGTTTCCTATTTTTCCAACAACTGCAATAAAATTTCCTTTTGTTGGATAAAACCATTTCAATAAATCGACAGGGTATTCTTGCGAGTTTTCTTCGTCACTATAATATCCTAACATTTCGAGGCAAACCATTAGTTTAACATCAACCTTATTATCTTTTAATGATTTGGCATGTATAGCACTACCCATCATATCGGTTCCATAGTTTGGTGGTTCTTCCAATGTATATGCCACAAAGTCAATCCTATATTTTAACTTTGGTTTTAGTTTATTTATTAATCTGGCAATTTCGAGTAGTGCAGCCACTCCACTAGCATTATCGTCGGCTCCTTGTTGATTATAAGCAACATCGTAATGAGCTCCTATAATTATTCTTTTTCCGGTTTTGGGACCAAATGAAGCTATAACATTTTTGTACTTTTTATTGTTATTATAAAATTCCTGATATTCAGCCTTTGTATTTAGTTTATTAAATTCATCATGTATATATTTAGCAATTAGATTTAATGAAGCAGGATTATCAAAATTTCTGTACGGAGTAACTGAGCATAGTTTTTCAACATCTTTATATAATCGCTTGCTATTTACTGGAATATCTATTTTTTTTTTATTATTAAAAAATATTGGTTGAATTATAGTATAAACAATAATTACCAATATCAAAAATATAGTTATAATTGTAGTTTTCATGTCTGTATAATTTAAGGTCTTCGACCTATTTAATGTTGCTTACGCAAGATATATAATAAACGGT
>JAOZVK010000581.1 GCA_029938185.1 Bacteroidales bacterium
GAGGAGCTAGATAACCATATTTAGATTTTTCGTTTTTCATTTATTTATTTTTTTTAACAATTTAAGTCTTCGACCTATTTTTTCATTTATATACAAAGTTACTAAATTTTATTTAATATTTTGATATATCTTTGCTACTTTTAAGTTTTTATATAAAATTAGCTTTTAAAAGTTGTAAGCCTTTTGTACAAAAAATTTTACATATTTTGTACATAATTTATTTTATGACATACAATTGATTATATATCACGTGCGTAAGTAACTATAAACAGGTCGAAGACCTTAAAATTTGTTAGCATGAAAAATTTCTTCAAAATTTTTATAGTTTATCTTATAGTTATAGAAGTGTTTATATTGACATATTCTATATTTATATATAACTATGGAGAAACCAAAAATGATTTATCATTTACAAATATAAAATCTACTTGGGTAGATTCTATGATGGTTAATATGAGCTTAGATGAAAAGCTTGGACAACTTTTTATAATTGAATTTGATAGTATAGATATTTATAATAAAGATTCTATCTATAGGTTAATAAATGAATATAAAATAGGTGGTATAAAAATAAAAAAATCAAAACTCATTGATAGACAGGTTGTTATTCATAACATTCAATCAAAATCAAAAATTCCTTTATTTGTAAGTGGCAATTACGAAAGCCTCGACAATAACGATTGTACTTTACCAAATGCATTGCAAATATCAGCAATAAAAGATTCTGTAATTTTTGATAAATATGTTGATAATTTAGTTAAAATTAATAAGTTAATTGGTACCAATATTGATTTTACAACAATAATTGATACCTATAATGAAAAACTGCATTATAGAAAAAAGACTTTTGGTGATAATCAAAAAGAAATATTAAAAAAGCTTGAAAAAATAGTAAGTTTTTCTAATAAAAATAAAATTTTGTCATGTGTGAGCTATATCAATAATCATTTTCAAAAAAATGATACTCTGAGTATACCAGATACTTTGTTATTTGCATATACAAAAATAATGAAGAAGGTGCCAATTGTGATGATAAACAAAAACCTGAATGTAAAAGAAAAAAATAGTAACTATCTAAAATCTTTTTTACGAAAAAATTTTAATTTTGAGGGAATTATAATTTCGGAACTAAGAAATGATTACAATGAAGAAAAAATGCAAAATTTTATGTTCGCAGGAAGCGAAATGTTTCTTATTAATAAACAAATAGCAGATTATATAATACTACTTAAAAACAAGATTAACAATAAACCCGAGTTATTGTTAGAATTGAATAAAACAGTTAAAAAAATACTTTCAGCTAAAGCTTGGTTAGCTTTGGATAACACAAAATTTAAATCAGCCGAAAATATTATTAGTAAAGTAAATACAAGCGAACATAATTATTTAAAACGAAAATTTATTGAGTCATCAATTACTGTAATTAGAAACCGACATCGCTTATTGCCATTTGATTACACAAGCAATAAAAAATTTCATATTGTAAATATTGGTAATAATAAATTTCAACATTTTACAGAGCAAATGTTGTATTTCACAAATACAAAAAGTACAAATATTGTAGAAGCCAATGAATTAAATATTTCAAAATTAAAAAAATATAATCCTATTATTCTAAATCTAAATAATATAATAATTGATAAACAAAAGGATTCAAGTTTTATAAAAGAACTTAAAAAATTAGATAAAAGAACAAACATTGTACTAGTTAATTATAATAAACCCGAAAATATAAAACATTTTGATTTTATAGAGACTATAATTCAAATGTATACAAATCATAAGTTTGCACAAGATTTGGCAGCACAGCTATTATTCGGAACTTTCAAACCAAGAGGTCAATTGCCAATTTTTTTGTCTGAAAAAATGAAATATGGACATAGTATTAATATTAAGAAAAACAATATTTTTAAATACACAATTCCCGAAGAGGTAAATATGAGCTCGGATAGTTTAAGTTTAATTGATTCTATAGCTAATGAAGCAATTAAGATTAAAGCAGCTCCTGGATGTCAGGTAATAGTTGTAAAAAACTCAAAAGTAATCTATCATAAAACATTTGGCTATCACACATACAGTAAGTTACAAAAAGTTAAAAAAAATGATATTTATGATTTAGCTTCTGTATCAAAAGTTGCAGCTACAACCTTAGCCGTAATGAAATTATACGAACAGGATAGCATAACATTAAGCGATTCGCTAAAATATTATATTGATGATACAATAAATAGTACATTAAAAAACAATCAATTACAAGAATTTTTAGTTCATAAATCTGGACTTCCGCCCCATATGCCAGTTTTGAAATTTATCAGATATAGAGATAGTATTACTAAACGTTTTGATAAATATTATGCACCAAAGCCCGACAGTTTGTTTACACTCGAAGTTGCAAAAGATTTTTATATGCGTAGTGATTATTTAGATACAATTTGGGATATAATAAACACAACCAAAATTGATTCGCTAAAACCATACAAATATAGCGATATAAATATGAATGTAATATACAGAGTTGTAAACAAAAAAATAGATTCGCCTTTTGATAGTTTTATATATAAAAATTTCTATAAACCATTAGGACTAAAAACTATACGTTTTAATCCATTGAAAAAATTTAATAAAAACAGGATTGTACCCACTCAAAAAGACCGTTTTTGGCGTAAACAATTATTAAGGGGCTATGTGCACGACGAATCTGCTGCAATGTATGGAGGTGTGTCGGGTAATGCAGGTTTGTTTTCATCAACCAATGACTTGGCTATTCTTTTTCAAACATTATTAAACGGTGGTGTATATGCAGGAAAAAGAATTTTGAAAAAAGAAACTATTGAATACTTTATTAAACCGCAAGAAAATTCACGTAGAGGTTTAGGTTTTAATAGAAGTTCATTTAGCTCGTTTGGTCACACAGGCTATACAGGTATTTGTGTATGGGCAAGCCAAAAACATAATTTGATTTATATATTTATGTCAAACAGAGTTCACCCAAGAGCATCGAACCGTAAATTACAAAAAAACAAAATCAGAGAACGAATTCATAAAGTTATATTCAATTCATTCATAAAACTAAAAAAAACACCCAAAGTACTTGTAAATAATAAAAAACTGATTAGAAATAAATCGCCCTTGCGATTTTCATTAGTTTATATTAAGAACTAAGGTTTTCGACCTAATTTAATGTAGAATTGTTAAACTGTGCCTAAATTATAGAAACTGGAGTCTACTGTTTTAATTCGTTTTTTAAGTACTAATTGTACAATTATTCAATGATACAATGCTAAGTACATGACAATTTTTAATTATAATACTTTCATTTTGTTCAAAAAAACATTTTTTTTCTTGAACTTATAAAATTTACCTTAAGTTTATAAATGTAATAATTTGACAGGATTAACAGGATATTTTAAACATGTAAATCCTGTAAATCTTATTTAAGTAA
>JAOZVK010000582.1 GCA_029938185.1 Bacteroidales bacterium
TTAACTTGCGATTGTTTTGGAAAAAGAAAACTGTTTTTGTGAGTTCTGAAGTTAGTCGCTTTTTTACCGCAAAGTTACACAAAGTTTGACGCAAAGTTTCGCAAAGTTTTGCTATATATATATTGTGTTCTTTGCACAAAAAGATTTTATTAACGGTTTTCTTCTTTTGTCTGGACTTTGTTAAACCTGTCTGCTTAACCAAAATCATACACTTTTCGAGCTTCAATAATACAGCCTACTTACTTGCTCACTACGAACTTGATACATTATCTCACGATTTTGCACCCGCAGTTTGCTAATGTCCTGCTGACGGGCTTTGGACATATCGGACTTTCACCGATTAGATTTCGGTAACTAATTTCATTGTCTTTCAACAAATTCCAAAGTTTTCAGTTTACGAAAACGTTCCATTATCTCTTTGCTTAAATGTTGTCCATATCGTTATTTTGAGAACACACTTTTCGCTCGTGCTTCCCCTACGATGTTATGGTTGCTGTTTAAGTTCACAGAAAACTGCGTTTTCTCTTGGCATACACGGAAATGTGTTTGAGTAGTTTTATTTTTTGTGGTGTGTCGGGAGCGAAGCGACCAGAACACCGCAAAAAATAAAATTACTTCAAACACAATGTTGTGTGCTTTTCTTTTCAATCGTTGTAAATAAATCCATTTGAATATATTGGCTTTTAGGCTGTCTTTCAACTATTTGTTTTTCCGTTATTTTATAATTTGTTATTAAAGCTTCTATCATCGGTTTTCTATTACTTTCTTTTGCTCCAAGATGATAAAAATGTTCTTTATTTAATTTGTAACAATTTTTCCAAACAGTATCAAGATATTCGTTTTTCCTATATTCATTGTTATCCCAAGTTGAAAGCATAAATTTTGCTTCTGAATTTATAAGTAATTCATGCAATCTTAATTCATTCTCTTCGTCCCAACTATCGTAATAATCAACATGACGACCAATATATGGTGGGTCGCAATAAATAAAATCATCTGTATTTGCCTCTTTTATAGTGTCTTCAAATGATTGACACTTAAACTCCCAATTATTCTGTTCAAAAGCTAATTCCAAGTATTTTATTTGATTTACGATTTTTGTTATATAAGCCTGAGCAAAGCGTTGAGGCTTATGACCATAAGGAACATTAAACTTAAATTTTCGATTAAATCTTATCATTCCGTTAAAACATGAACGATTAAGAAATAAAAAATCTATCGGATTTTGTTCTTCATTAAATCTGGCTCTTACATAATTGTAATACTCTTGTCCTTTTTCTGAAAGAATTTTGCCTTCCTCGTATAAAAACTGTTTGACAATTGAAGAAGTTATTTTTTTGTCTTTCAGTTGATTGTAGAATGCAATTGTGTGCGGATTACTGTCTGCAAATAGAGCATTTTTTCTTGCAACATTAAAACCTACAACCCCTGAACCAAGAAACGGCTCAACCCAGCGTGTATTTTCAGTAATTTCTACGTTTTCAGATATCCATGGAACAAGTTTTGTTTTTATTCCTTGAATTTTTATTGGCGGAACATGAACTTTATTTTTCATTTTCGCCTCCTTTTCGCTTTAATTTTCTTGCTCTTGGGTATGCAAGTTTTTCATCTTTACCTCTGTATTTCAGAAAATCAGGCAGATTAGTTATTTTCTTAGTCTTTCCTTCATTATCCTTTATGTAGATTTTACCATAATTCATCCAATAGTCATCAAACCATTCTTCGCCAAGATTTTTAAAAACACCGTTTCCTGCGAGAATATCACTTAATTTTTGAATACAGCCAATATTTGCAGTATTCCCACTTCCGCTTTTATCACTTGCAATTTTCCATTTTTCTATGGCAAAAAAAGCAAAGTTGTTTATCACAGAAGGAATTTTATTAATTTCTGTAAGTTTATAAATTTTTGTTTCTTCAAGTTTATCTAATTCCGTTCTGTTATAGATGATACCAAGACAATAATGTCCAGTATATTCACTATAAGGGAATTGAATGTTTTTTGATTTTTGTCTTTCAATGAAATATGCACCATGCGAACCAAGTGTAAAACCATTACAATGGTCGGTATAATCATTTAAAAGATAGGTCGTTTTTAAATCAACAGCAAATTTAATTTTATTGTCTATTTTTGACACAAACGAACTATCAGGATACCAATTTTGATGTTCGGCAAGAATTAATTCGTATCCGTTTTTCTTTGCAAATTCCAAGAAACGAGGGAATAAATGTATTTCCAATACTTTTGAAACAATTTTTGTATCTGCCGATATTGAATAAATATTTTGAAATATATCAATAAATCCTTTAATTGTCCATTGGTTATCTTTATCTGAAACATAGTTTTTTAACGTCTCAGCAAACTCGTCTAATTGTTTTTGAAATATTTGTTTTATTTTGTCTTTATTTTTCATTTTGCAAAGTTACGAAATTTAATAGTAGAAAGTTTATTTTAGTGTTCGTACTGCAAAAACTAATTTGAGATTGTGTTTAATTTTGATAACTTTTTTAATTTCTCAAAATAAGTATCCCAGAACTTATTGTTAGTATTACTTTGGTTCATTGGATTTGTTCCATCATTATATAACCAGATTTTATTTATTTTACCTTTGTCATCATACCGTATTCCGTCTTTGTCGTCCCAAGCCAATTCTTTTAAAAACTTTTCAGTTATTCGTTTGTATTTGGTATAAATAGGCAATGAGTTATCTTTATTTTCTGCATGGAATTTATTGTTTCTATCGTTCCAGCCGATAGGTAAATATTCTCGGTTAAACGCAAACCACGCACCCTCTTCCGTTCTTGAAATTCCATAAGGAAGATTTATTCTAAAAAAATCTGAAAGCATATTTTTATTTTTTGAAGTTTAAAATTTAATTTATTGTTATTTTTAGTATTATTTTAGTTGTTTTGAGTTGCACACAACGAATATGTGTGTGGTGGCGGGCGTTTTGTAGCATTTTTTTTAGGTGCAAAGCACCTCAGAAAATACTACAAAACGACTGACATCCAACACAATGTTAAAGCCTTTTTTTTATTCAGTATTATCAGCAATATCAGTTTTGCCAATTCAGAATGTAAATATTTATCGTTAATATTTTTCTATTGCACCAAAAACCCTTTGGATTTGGCATTAACTACTTTTTGACTGCAAATTTAGAAATAAGTTAGAAACTGGTTTGTTACATCTTGTATGTTCATAACTGTCGGTGTGGCTTTGAGCCACGCCGACAGTAGGTAGCTATATTATTGATTCTCATTGTTATAAAAAACTATAACAACATACAACCCCAGAACTCACAAAAAACGTCAAATTGAACAAAAACAATGGCAAATTAAAATGAAAAATTTATATCGAATATAAAATGTCGAATGTAGAATATTGGGCAAGTTTCATTTTTAATATTTTTTTAGCTAACAGTTTAAAAAATA
>JAOZVK010000583.1 GCA_029938185.1 Bacteroidales bacterium
CTAAGGTCTTCGACCTATTTAATGTTGCTTACGTAAGATATATAATAAACGGTATTTCAAAAAGTGTAAATACCGTTTGTTTAATCTATTTTTTTTATTTGGAAATAACGAAATGTATTGGTAGATTGTTTTTAAGTTTTACATATTGTAAACTACACAATAACAGTTTAGTATTCAATATTTATTAAAACTAATAGCAATTATTGAACCATAATTTTTACAATTCTACGAGTTTTAAATTGTCCAATAATTTTTCCATTTCGTTCAATTTGGAAATCAATTTGTATTCCAGCAATCCATGTTGGCGAAACAACTGTGGCAATATCACCACTTGCCAACGAACGGGTACTAGCAAGTATTACAAATTTATTATTACCGAGGTATCTTAGTAATTGCATTGAGTCTCCTTTTCCAGGAGCGGGGTCATTATTTAATAATTTAATTTTTTGATTTTTATTTAATGTACCAATCGAAAGTATTTTAATTTCTTCAAAAGTTTTTGATTTTTTTGTATGTTTTAATTTTTCAGGTTTTTGTGTATCTTTTTTAGGTTTATTACCCGAACTAAGCAATTGTTTTAAAACAACATATATCTCGTCCGAATTTACATACTCAAGTCTTGATTTTCCAAAACGCTCAAACTCATTTTTTATTAAATCGTTATTAAGAGTATTTCCTATCAAAAATATTTTGTCAATATTTTCGAGATTAAGTGATTTTTTGCCTAAGTAATTGTCCGAAACAAATCGAGCAATTTGTTTTACATGTAATGAAGTTAGTTCATCTATTTCATTCAATGACAATCGAGTACGGAATTTTCTATTAGCTTCTTTTATAAAAGTTGTTTCAATATTTAAATATTTAGGAATTCTACCTTTCTTTTTTTCAATAGCAGCAACTATTTTTTCAGCTTTACTTTGGTGTCTGATATATTCGCTATTTATTAAATTTGTATCATTCAAAATTCCTTCATGTTTATTTATATCATCAACTATTTTTTTTGCAATAACTCTTATTCTTGGGTCAATTCCGTAGTTTTCGTATGTTTCAAAATCACTTCTTTCAATATCATATTCATTATAGGCATTGATAATTGATATGTTAAGATTTTTGCCTAATGCTTCGATAAGCAAATATTTTTGTTTCTCAATTCTAATACTATTTTTTACAAGATAATGATTTACAAACAATTTTGGAAAACATATTTTTTCTGGCTTAATTTTAAAACCTTCACTTTCTAAATGCCTCTTTAGTTTATCTATTGATTTATTTGGAAAATTATCTGAAAAAGAGACAAATGTTTCAATTTTTTCTGTCTTATTTATTTCAACACTTTCATCGGCAGAACTTAAAATATGATAATAACCATCTTTGATATCGTCAAGAATATAAGTAAATAAATTTATAAGCTCGCTATCATAATCATACCATTTATATGTTTTTGTCGAATCTGTAATTTGGTTAATAAAATCACCAATATATTGTTTTTTACCATCTTCGTAATCATATTTGTACTGAAAACTATAGTCTATTTTTTTATCAATATTATTTACAAAGAAATATAGAGGAAATTTAAAATCACCTCTTTTAGTAATTTTTGAAAACTTACCTTGAAATGGTTCTATTCCTGCAATAATGTAATCTTGTTCAATATGTAGTGCTAATGTTTTATTCATAATATTGATAGGGTCTTCGACCAATTTAATACTGTTAGGTGAATACTATTAATCAATAGCTTATCTTTATAAAATGCTAAAAAACTTGGCTCTTCGAGCCTTTTTACCTTGCTTACGCATAAAAATCCTATAATCACTAATTATCAGTTAATTAAAAAGTAAAAAGAAACTTAATGAACCAAAAATTTTGATTGTGCATTAAACAATATCACAAAACTACAAAAAGTATTATTAATATAAAAAATTACTTTAGACAATTTTAAATTTTATCATATTCAATAAATATTTGAATATAAGTACTTTTAAATATTAAATTAAACAACTTTAAATTAAAATACAAACTAAATACTTGATTATAAACTTTAATTTATCTAAATAAACTTTAACAAAATTGTAATCTGTTTTTTGTAATTTCTTTTTTTGATTAAATTTGCACAATTATAAACTAAGCTTATTAAAATTAAATTTATGAAGAAACATTTACTAATTTTATTCTTGATTATATTAACTATCTCATGTAACAATAATACCGAAGTAAAAGAACAAAAAGAGTCATATTCTATTAATGGAATAATAACTGGAGTTGATAAGACTAAAATTATTATTCAAAAAAGAAAGGATGGAAAATTTGTTAATATAGATTCTGTTGAAACTACTAAAGGAGTTTTTTCATTTAATGGAAAAGTTGAATTTCCTGAAATATATTATATTAAAGTTGGCGATAATAAAAAGTTTATCAGTTTTTTTATAGAAAATTCTAATATCAAAATCAGAGCAAATATTGATAGTCTAAATAAAGCAAAAATTACTGGTTCAAAAGTGCAGGACGATTATAATTCATTTAAAGATGAGGTTGTTGTATATCGTAACAAACAAGATGATTTATATGGGAAATATAAAGAGGCTAAAGATAATGAAAATAAGGATGTTATGCAAGAAATTGACTCTATGTATGAAACTCTAATGGCAGAGCAAAATGATTTTTTAAAAACATATGTAACACAAAATAACAATTCAATAGTTGCATCTTATGTTACATTGCGTGAATTAGTTCATGGATTAAAATTAAACGAATTGGATTCAATTACAAATAATTTTGATAAATCAATTGAAAATTCAACTTATATTAAGTTATTGAAAAACAGAATTGAAACACTTAGAAAAGTTGAGATAGGAAAACCTGCACCCGATATTGTTTTGAAAGATACTTTGGGAAATCCAATTTCTTTATCATCTTTAAAAGGAAAATATGTTTTGGTTGATTTTTGGGCATCATGGTGCGCACCTTGTAGGAGAGAAAACCCTAACAATGTAAAAATGTATAAAAAATATAAAGAAAAAGGTTTTGAAATACTGGGAGTTTCTTTAGACAATAAGCGAGAAGACTGGGTTAAAGCTATCAAAAAAGATGGTTTAGAATGGATACATGTTTCGGACATAAAAGGTTGGAAATGCGAAGCAGCTAAACAATATGGTATAAGAAGTATACCTCATACATTATTACTTGATAAAGACGGAATTATTATAGAACATAATCTAAGAGGAGAAAAATTGAGTAATAAATTATCTGAAATTTTTGATAAATAGCTGTACATAAAGTAGACAACTTTATAGGTTATGCCTAAGAAGTTAAAAGCTAAAAGTTAAAAGAGTACTTTCGTTTTTTATATTATTTTGTTTATTAGGCGTAAACAAACTTTTAAGTAGGTCGATATATAAAAACAACACTTTTGTTTTTTTTATTATGCTGT
>JAOZVK010000584.1 GCA_029938185.1 Bacteroidales bacterium
CTGTCAAATTATTACATTTATAAACTTAAGCAACTTATGTCTTAATACAGTAGCTGTATTCGTTAAGGCTAATTTGCAAAACAGTTCAAAAAAAACAAAGAAAAATTTGCACGGTAAATATAAAAGTTGTTATTTTGCGAGTGAATACTAACTAACGTTGTTGAAAATGCTTTCTGACAGACAAACTGAAATAATACAAACTACAATAAAAATTATTGCTGATAAAGGAATACAGGGTTTTACTATCAAAAATTTATCAAAAGAGATAAAAATTTCAGAACCGGCAATATACCGGCATTTTAATAGTAAGACAGAAATTTTACTGACAATGCTTGAACAATTTCAAAGTTTCAAAAAAGAAATATCCAAAAATATTCTTGCTTCTAAAACAAACTCTTATGAAAAAATAAATATGGTCTTCGAGAAATTATTGACTAAATTTTCAGAAAATCCATCACTCGTATCTGTTATTTTTTCAGATGAAATATTTAACAACGAAAAACAATTATCCGATAAAATCTCTGAAATAATGAATATGAACAACGCAATGTTCGTTGAAATAATTAAAGAAGGACAAAAAAATAATGAAATTCGTGAAGATATTCAAACTCAATATATAGTATTAATGATTATGGGTTCATTAAGATTGTTGGTTAAAAAATGGGAAAAAAGTAGCTGTAATTTTGACTTAAAAAAAGAAGGACAAAATTTATTTATTTCTCTCAAAACAACATTAAGTAATTAACAATGAATAATGGACAATTAACAATTTTGTTTACACCAGAATTACAATAAGTTACAACTTTACAAAGTGTCGATTTTATATGATAACCTACTTAATAAGGTTTAAGAAATCGTGGTCATATTTATTTTCTAAGTAATTAACAATGAATAATGGACAATTAACAATTTTGCTTACGCCAGAATTACAATAAGTTACAACTTTACAAAGTGTCGATTTTATACAATGACCTACTTAGAAAAAATTAAAATTAAGTTGAAACTTTTTTTTGCTAATTAAGTTAGTTAGCATTCACAAACTTTAAAATTTACAAAATGGAAAATTTATTAAAAAAACTATTAAAATTACCTTGGATAACACTTATGCTAACAATAGTTATAAGTGCAGGTTTCTTTTATTTGATGAAACAAAATTCAAGAATGGAAACAGACCTTGACAAATATATGCCCCAAGACCACCCCGCCTTTGTTTACAGCGACAAAGCAGAGAATTGGTTCGGCATAAATGACGGAATTATTGTGGCAATTGAAAATCAAAACGGTATATATAATTCCGAAACTCTAGACACATTAAAGCAGCTAACCAAAACGTTGCAAAAATTAGATGAAATTGAAAAAGCAGATGTAACTTCTTTATACACTGCCGATAATATTGTAGGCGATGAAGTAGGAATGGACGTAAAACGTTTTTTTAAAAGAGTTCCGAAATCCAATGAAAAGTTAAAAATTTTACAGCAAAATGTAAAAAACAATGAAATGGTTTACGGACGACTTGTCTCGGAAAATGAAAAAGTAACCGTAATTATTGCCGAAATTAAAGACGATGTTTTTTCGCAAGAGTTTTATAATGAAATACTTGAACTCACGGCTTCTTTTGAAACAGAAGACATAAAAGTTCATGTAGCAGGTCGCCCTATTGTAGAAGGAACGATGGCATTACTCGGTCCGGCTGATATGAAGCGTATGGTGCCGATTGTCTTACTCGTTATTACTTTGGTTTTGTTCGTTATGCTCAGAAGTGTAAAAAGCACAATATTAACAATGGCAGTGGTCTTTTTCAGCACTTTATGGGCTTTCGGAGCAATGGCTTTATTCAATATTCCTATTTATGCAGTATCGACAATGATACCTGTAATGCTTATTGCTATTGGTGTTGCAGACGGAATACACCTTTACAGTCATTTGCAATTATTTTTGCAAAAAAATCCGAATGCTACAAAAAAAGAAGCTGCCGTTGATATGATAAAAAATATGTGGAAACCCGTAGTAATGACATCAATTACAACTGCCGTAGGTTTTATTTCTTTGCTTACTTCGGAAGTTTATCCGATAAAATATTTTGGCATTTTTACAGCACTTGGAGTAATCGCTGCAATGGTATTTTCATTAACACTAATACCAGCAGGAATAATGATTTTTGGTTTACCGAAAGTAAATAAAATTAAAAAAGAGAATATTGAACAACAAGGATTTGCACACCGTTTTGCCGCCACAATTATAAAACGAAGAAGTATTTCAATTATAGCAACGGCTTTAATAATAGTTGCTTCTGTAATTGGCTTACAAAAGGTTTGGATAAATTCAAGTTTCTTAGACAAATTTGAAAAAGACAGCGATATTGTTTTGACAGACAAATTTATTAATCAAAATTTCGGCGGAACAACGCAGCTAAATTTAATTCTTGATGCCGGCAATAATAAAAATGCCTTTAAAAAACCGGAAGTTTTAAAACTTGTAAATAAAATGCAAAACAAGATAGAAAACGACCTTCAAATTGTAGGTAATTCATTTTCCCTTACCGATTATATTACAAGAATGAATAAGGTTATGAATGCTGATAAAGAAGAGTTTAATGTTATTCCAGATACAAAAGAAATGGTAGCTCAATATTTGTTGCTTTATGAAATGTCGGGCGATCCTGAGAATTTGAATAAAGTGGTAGATTATGATTATCAAAAACTAAACGTAACTTTTCAACTAAAAAGTGATAATTCAAAAGCAATAAATTCAACGATTGATATTATCGAAACTTTTGAGAACGATTTTAAAAAGCACGGAATAGCAGTAAAATATGCAGGAAGCGGTTACAAAGGTCTTGTTTTTACTGATTTAATTCTGGAGGGGCAAATTTTAAGTCTGATTTTATCCTTGTTAATTGTTGTAATACTGCTATCACTTATGTTTAAAAATATCAAAATAGGATTAATTGGAGCAGTTCCAATAATTATAACCGCTTTAATAAGTTTTGGAACAATGGGGTTTTTAAATATTCCGTTAAGCACCACAACAGCCTTGTTATCAAGCATTGCAATAGGTATTGGAATTGATTATGCTGTTCATTTTATTGAACAATACAAGATAAACGCATTAAAAACAGGCGATAAAATACTGACAGCAAAAAAAACAATGGCGCATTCGGGCAGAGCAATTTTATTTAATGCTGTTGTTGTTATTGCCGGCTTTATGGTTCTTTTATTTTCGGTATTTCCACCAAACAGAGCACTCGGTGCATTAGTATCGCTTAATATGTTTACAAGTTTTATAGGAACACTTACTGTTATGTTAGTTGTCTTATATTTAGGAAACTTATATTTTAAGAAACAATGATTCAATTATACAATGGTACAATGATTCAATGATTCAATGATTCAATGGTTCAATGATTCAATGATTCAATGAT
>JAOZVK010000585.1 GCA_029938185.1 Bacteroidales bacterium
TATTTGCATACTTTAATAAAAAATTGTAAGTATTAATCTTGTACAAAATTTTCGCAACTTTCATGGTCTGCAATATGTTGATATGTTTTTTATATCGAGTATGTGCATTGTGGCGTTTTGTTTTTGTGTTTTTTCGAGGTGCGAAGCACCCGAAAAACACAAAAAACAAAATGACATCAAGCACAATGTTGTGTTCTTTTTTTTGATTTTCATTCGTTTTCATTCTCATTACTAATATTCAAATTCTTTATAAAGTTTAAATGCTGCTGCTATTGTTTTTTGTGTTTCAGGCTCTTCTGTATAATATGGTAGAATTATTTTCTCAAAGTTTTCGGAACTCTCAATAACAAAATCATACAAAAGTGTATATTGTAATGTAATATCCAATGCTTTACGTTTAATTGCCACAAAGCGTTTTAGTAATTTTTTTAGTATTTTTTCATAACTGAACCCTTCTTCTTTACAATCCAGAAATGTATCTCTCAATTGTTCAAGTATGTGTTCTACGACTATACTTTGTCGGTTTTTACGTAACGGCTCTCTGTTCAAGTTACAAATATTCAAAGTTTTTTCACCTTTTTCTTTGCTATCAATGCCTATAATATCAATACCAACAAATTGGTCATTGATTTTAAAAGCTAAAAAATCTTTCGGATTATCATATTCAGGGTGCAATAAATAGGGCTTTTCTGCTTTTAATGGAAATTTATTATGCAAACAGTAGCTTTTATTTAGCTTATTTGTTTTTGTTTCAAACTGGGGTTTTGTTTCTTGCTTTCCTATGACAGGAAATTGTGTTCCCTTACCTGTGCCTATTGTATTGCAATCGTGGCAGGCAGGTAGTAAATTTGTCCATTCGTAATATAACCAATAGTAATGATTTTTAGGACGGTAATGTTCTACTTCTGCATTACAGTAAGTTTCACAATAAGCACATTTCCCAAAATAGTATTTATCCAATTCCCTAATTACGTCTTTGGAAGTTTTCATACTCGCAGGTGGTTTTGTCTCTTTCTTTGCTATGCTTTCCCACTCATAATTAGTATTATGGTTATTTAAAATTGAAGGAATAATCAAATTCCCTTTTTTATCTTTTGCTTTTACAACTTTTCTCATTTTTTATTGGAATTTAAAAGGTTGTTAAAGCGTTTTTTCCTTTCGTCAGTTAAAAACTTTTCAATTTCTTTGTCGAGTTTTTCATCTTCAATAATTTTTTGGAAATCGCTATTTGTTTTTACCGGTTTACTACCATCGTGCATTTCAGGGGTTAAAGAACCAAAGCCAAATATGGGAGATGTTAAAATTGAATTTGGAGATAATGTTGAAATATCAATATCTAATTTTTTAACTCTGATACCATGTTCTTTATCTCTATCTACCTTTATGAAAATAGAATTTTTCGGTGCACCTAAAAATGGAATAGGGCTATGTGTTGAAACAATAAATTGAACTTTTGGAAATAAATCAGATAATTTTTTAACTAATTCTCTCTGCCACTTTGGGTGAAGATGATTATCAAATTCATCAATTAGAACTATTCCCTGTAAATCTGATAAACTTTTTAATGGATTTTTAGGTATATCAAAAATTGTAGGCTTTTCACTTGTAATAAAAGTTCTATTCTTCGATAAACGTTGTATCATATCTCCAAACAACCCAATGATGCTTCTCATGCCCATTGCCAACTGATAAAATGATACAGGCGGTAATTCGTCGCCGTTTTCATCTTTTTCAAAATATAATACTTCTTTTGATGTATTGGTTTTATCTGCAACAAGTTCTATTCTTGATAATCTTGGAATTACTTCAATAAAAAAATCAATAATTAAATCTTTGAAAGGACTTAGTTTGCTATTTCCTTCAAGGGTTTTTAAAAGAAATTCTGTATTTAAAACAAAACTGGTTCGCTCAAATAAATTATCTGAGACCGGTAGTTTATTAACTTCTGGCACAAAATCAGTCCGTTTAGCTCCATAAGCTACTATCTGTCTTTTATAGCCTTGGAATAGATGAGAACCAAAAATATTATGCTTGATTTTATCTTTTTCATCTAAAAGTTTTTTTTCTCGTTCTACAATTGTTAGAGCAATTCGAGTATTTTCATTTATTTCTATTTCCTTAAATTCAGATTTTCCGATTAATCCTAATAATAATGCCTTGATAATAGATGTTTTACCAAATCCATTTTCGCCTGTTAGAAAAATCCATTGTGTATTTAATGGAATATCATTTAAAGAAATTTCTTTTATACCCAGAAAATTCTTAATTGAAAAACTATTAATTGATAATAGATTTATTAATTTTAATTTCAATTCATATTTATATTCAACATTAAAAATAATTCTGAAATATTCAGCCAAAACTATCTCTGCATCTAATTCGTATGTTTCCAGTCCTTCAATGTCTTGTTCTGGCATACCTGAATTTAATGCGTCTTCATATTTTTTTTTGTATAATTTGTGTTTTATATTTTCAATTTCGGAAATAACTTCTTTAAATAAAAAGTTCTCAAATTGATAACACAATTGTTTTCCAAATAGTGAAAATTCATTTTTATTATTTGATATTTCAATAATTTCTTTGAAAAAATCATCGTGACTTTTTACTTCAATTATTTTTTCTTTAAGTTTGGCAAAATACGTTTTGTAAATCTTATCCTTTTCATTTGTGAGAAAATCCCGATAAAGATTTAAAGCACTTATAGTTTTTCGTCCTTTTTCTGTAAAACCTTGTATTACTCCGTTTTTTTCAAAATAGAAATGATTTTCAACAGCATCCATTTCGGGATGAAGAATTAAAGGTTGTTCTGATAACAAATATTTTGAGTTTGCATGATAATCTTTTTTATTTCTTGGTGCTATTGTAATTTGTTTACCGTTTAAAGGGAAATTGTCTTTTTTTGCCTTATTACATTCAGTGCAAACAGGAAGCAAATTGCTCCATTCATTTTTCAGCCAAGGGTATTTGTTTTTGGGTCTATAATGGTCTACATAAAGTGTTTCAGATTTTTGTTCACAATAAGCACATTTCCCATGATAAAGATTTTTGAGTTCATTTAGAACACTTTTATCTCTCCATGCTTCTTTCTTTTCCGAAAGTAGTATATCAGGAATATTATTAAAGTCCTTTTTTACAGAAATCATATCTTTTTAGTATTTTGTTTGTTTAGTATTGTTTCAGCTATTTTTAATTGAACACAATGGTAATTTATTGTGACTGTGGAAGTTGCGAATTTAGCGTTTTTTTTTGACAATTGCAAGTGAATTTTGATAAATTCTAACTTTTTGAACTGAGATGCTTATGCTCAATGCACTAAATAGGCAGAAAACCTTAGTCTAAAAACGTAGCAAACCTGAGTAAAAATAAAAAAATATTATATTCCACATTAAAAATAGGTCAAAGACCTTATTTGCATACTTT
>JAOZVK010000586.1 GCA_029938185.1 Bacteroidales bacterium
CAGGATTGATTTTTATCCTGTTACGAAATACCTGATAAACAACACTGTCCAACTTTACGCGGGTAGCCGTATTTTAATTAGTGAAAAATTTATATTAAGTAAAGATAAAACTTATTATTTAAACTTTACTAAACAATCAAAAAAAGGCTCAAAAGAGCCTTTTTTTTTAATTTATTTTTATTTCAGAAGTAATATCCATAGATTTTTTATAGCTTGCACTAACGCCACAATATCTTTCTTCTGATAGATTTACAGCTTTTTTTATTTTATCAAGTGATAATGTTTTACCATCTTTGGGTGTAAACTCATACAAAACATGCATTTTATAGAAATGCTTTGGGTGATCTTCAGTAAGTTCACCAGAAACATGCACTTTAAAGTCTTCTATATCTGGTTCTACTCTCATTTTTTTTAAGATAGAAATAACATCCATTGATGTACAACCACCTAAAGCAGCAAGCATAAAAGGTTTTGGTCGAGGTCCCCTATTTTCGCCACCAACTGCATCAATAGCATCAATTATTATTTTATGACCATTAATATCTGTTTCAAAAGCCATTTTTTCTAACCAAGAAGTTGTTACCGATTCTTTCATTTTTAAGAAATTTTTAGTTATTATTGAAGTTTTATTTATAAATAATTCAGTTTTTATTTAAAATATAAAATATTATAGCACCCTTATTAAAATTTTTATATGCTATTTTATGAAATCTATACAATGTATTACAGTTAGTTATAATTTATGCAAAAGCAATATAAAATAGCTTGGAGACCATAAATTATTTTATTTATTAATATTGTTATAAATTTACATATTTTAATATATATATATGTAGTTTTTTTTCACAAATATACTTTAAAATTATATCTTGCAAAAAAATTAAATTCAATTTTATATATTTTTTTTCTTTTATTTGAACAAAAAGGCATTTAAGCTATTTTAATATTTAGATTATTTAAACACTAAATTATTTGATAATGAAAAACCTAAATACCATACCTTCGTGTAAAGAATGTTTTAGATTTAACTCAATTTTTAAACACCTTGCATTAGACGAATTAGAAGAACTTTCCTATGTAAAGGGCTGTGCATTTTATAAAAAGGGTGATATTGTTTTTCATGAAGGAAGTCGTATAAGTGGAGTTTATTGTGTAAACAAAGGTGTGCTCAAAATGTTTAAAACTGGTGTTGAAGGAAAAGAACAGATTATCAGATTTGCACAAAAAGGAGATGTTATAGGTTATAGGTCTACACTTAGTGGAGAGTTAGCTTGTACAACAACCAAAGTAATTGAAGATGCTGTTTTATGCTTTATACCTGCAACTAAGCTATTTGAGCTTGTAAAAACAAATCCTTCTTTCTCAATGAAACTAATGAAACTATCATGTATTGAGTTGGGCGAAGCTAATAAATTTATACTTGATATAGCTCAAAAAACTGTTAGGGAACGACTTGCCGAAGTTCTTCTTTTACTGAAAGACACTTTTGGTTTAGATGAAGATGATACTTTACAAATATCATTAACAAGAGAAGAAATAGCAAATATTGTTGGTACTGCAACCGAATCAGTTATCAGATTATTATCAGAATTTAAATCAGATAAACATATTGTATTGAACGGTAGAAAAATAAAAATACTTAACGAAAAAGCACTTAGAAGAATCAGTAATATGTATTAAATAAAATTTTATACACTAATTCCAACTAACACAATATCATCTGTTTGTTCATGATTAATTGCCCAATCAGCAAATTTATTATATAATGTTAGTTTTTGCTGTTTTAGTGATTTATTTTGAATATCTAATATTATTCCAAATAATTGTTTTTTAGAAAATTTCTTAGATTTTGTTCCACCAAACTGGTCAGTATATCCATCTGAGAACATGTATACCCTGTCATTACTATCTAATTCAATTTTTCTTTCTGTAAAATCATCTAAAAAAGTTTCAATATTTATTGAATTTAAATCACCTCTGATATAAAAAAGGAAATAATTATTTTTCTCAAAAGAAGGGTTTATGGTTTTACCATTAATTACTATATAATCTTTTTGGTATCTGACTATAATAACAGGTCTTTTGGCTCCAACAAACTTTAATATATTTGTTCTAACATCAAATTCACAAATAATAGCATCCATACCATTAATTTGTGCATAAGTATCAGTTGTTTTTGATAAATGATATATTAGCTCCTCTCTCATTTTCAGAGCAACTGTTAGTGGGTCGGTGAATTTTTCTTTATTTACAATCCAGTTCAAAATCATGTATCCCATTAATGATATCATAGCAGCAGGCACTCCATGTCCTGTTGAATCATAAACACATATAAACTTTTTTCCTAAAATTTCTGAGGTAAAATAAAAATCACCACTTACCATATCTTTAGGAATATACAAAAAAAATGAGTCTGGAAATAGTCTATTAAAATTTATATTATCGGGCAAAAGCGATTTTTGAATTCTTTGTGCTAATATCATACTTTCATGAATATTTGCATACACTTGATATTCATCAATTTTCTTTTGTTTTGATTTTAATTTTAACTGGAGGTCTATTTTGCTATATAATTCGGTTGTATCTACAGGTTTTTTAATGTAGTCATTTGCTCCTAATGTCAAAGCTTTTTTTACATCTTCTTTTTCGACTTTGGCTGTTATCATAATAACTGCAATATCACCAATTTGTCCATTTGATTTTATTTTTTCCAGCAATTCAAATCCATTCATATATGGCATCATTACATCAAGTAAAATCAAATCGGGTGGTTCTTTAAGTATTTGATTATATGCTATTAATCCGTTTTCAGCTGTAGATATTTCATACTTTTTTTTAAGTAAATTTTCTAATAAATAAACATTTATTGGTTCATCATCAACAACTAATATTTTCATAAATTTTTGCAAACTAACTTTTTTTATATTTTGATATTTCAATCTTTTTATTAGCTATTGAAATTCTATATATTCTTTACAATATTAATAACTAAATGTACATAATTGTATTTATTGTTATAAAATTGCTAATTAGTATAAACTTACATATGGTAGTAAATAGTAATTATTGTCAATTATATACAATTACAAATGTAATAATAATATTTTTTAATTTGATATTTATAAATGTTATAATTATAGTTACATTAAATTGTAATTAGTTATATTAATCATAATCAACAATATATATTTGTAAAAAAATAAAAATATCTTTTATTGAGTTTTTTTAAAAAAAAAAAGTAGTACAAACCTGGGCTTATAAAAACTAATAAATTACAACAATATTGTTAGTTTCAATTTTATTCTTTTTTTTTATTGTGTTGCTTTTGCCCTTTCGGGGCGTTTTTGCATACGAATGCACTTACACATAGGGCGTTGCCCCATGTTAATGCTTATGCCCTTTCA